>JAICUV010000164.1 GCA_025935655.1 Chloroflexota bacterium
GGCCTGGCGGCGGGGCCGGGATGTGGATCGAGGGATCGTCGAGGTAGACCGGGTCCCGACCGGTCCGGAACCAGGTGAGGATCGCCCAGGCCATGACCACGATGAACAGCAGCGGCGCGACGATGAGGCCGAGCACCGCGTTGAGCTGGCGGAAGAACTTGATCGTCGCCGCGTGCGACGCCGTCGCGTTGTTGTTGACGGCGTCCATGGCGACGAGCAGCGCGCCGGCGAGGTCGCAGCCCCGGAGCAGCGGCAGCATGTCGTTCTCGAAGATCGACTGGCGCTCCGAGTTGGACAGGTATGTCGCCCGGTAGCCGGGCCCGGCGTACAGCTGGACCTGGCCGTGACAGGGGTCGTTCTCGTGGAGGTCGAACAGGATCACGAGGCCGTCGTCGATGCCCGCGCGGCCGACGCCCCACTGGTCCATGAGGGCGATCGCGTCCTGCTCCGCCTCGTCGGTCGTGACGCCGTCATGCACGAGCTGGGTGTAGACCACGACCTCGGCGCCCGTGCGCGCCTCGATCTCGTCGATCGTCCGCTCGACGGACTCGATGGTGCTCGCGCGCAGGACGCCCGCGGTGTCGTAGACGGCCTGGTTGTCCACGGGCTCCGGGAACGGTGGCCCCGCGGCGATCGCGACGGTCGCGGGGACGAGGAGCGTCAGGGCGAGCGCCGCGAGGGCGGCGACGCGGGTCAGGGTGGTGCGCACGCCTGCACGATACGCAACCCGGGGGTCGGGCGGCAGGCCCGTCGCGCGCCGGCCCGTCGTGCGCCGGGTCCGGGCGTCAGGCCGGCGTGGTCGCCGCGTCCGCCGTGGCGGTGGCGGGATGGCGGGCGCGGATCCGGCGGACCAGCTCCGCCGCCTGCTCGTAGCGCCCGAAGCTGGGCATGAGGTACGTGCCCGCAGCCTCACCCTCGACCGCGGCCAGCAGCGCGTCCGCCATCTCGATCCCCGCCTCGGTGCCGCCCGCCCCGGCATCGCGCATCCGCGCCCGGGCCGCGTCCGGGATCGTGATCCCCGGGACCTCGTTGTGGAGGAACTCCGCGTGGCGCGACGAGACGAGCGGCAGGACCCCCAGCAGGAGCGGCACCGGGAACCCGCGGGGCCCGAACCGGCGCCGCGCCTCCGCGAGCATCGCCTCCACCTGCGCCACGTCGTAGAGCGGCTGCGTCATCACGAGGTGGGCGCCCGAGGCGAGCTTCCGCTCGAGCCGGTCCCACTCGGTGGCGGCGTCGGGCGCCGTCGGGTCGAGCGCGCACGCGATCGTGAACGACGCCTGCTGGCCGATCGCCGAGCCCGCCTGGTCCTCGCCACGGTTGAGCCGGGTGAGGATCTCGATGAGCCCGATCGAGTCCACGTCCCAGACGCCGGTCCCGGTCGGGTAGTCGCCGACCCGCGGCGGGTCCCCGGTGAGGGCGAGGATGTTGCGAACGCCGAGGGCATGGGCGCCCAGGAGCTCGGACTCGAGCGCCATGAGGTTCCGGTCACGGGTCGTGACGTGGACGACGGTCTCGAGGTCGAGGTCGTGCTGGATCCCGAACGCCACGGCCATCGCGCCCATGCGCACCCGGGCCATCGCGGAGTCGCTGATGTTGACGACGTCGGTGCCCGCGTCGCGCAGGAGGCGGGCCGCATCGAGCGTGCGGTCGATGCGGATGCTCCGCGGCGGGTCGATCTCCACCGAGATCACGAAGCGACCATCCACGAGCGCCTGGGCGAGCCGGGACCCGGGGATCCTGGCCGCGGCGTCGCCCGCGTCGGCCGCCTCGGCGAACGCGGTCCGTGGGCTCGCGCCGGGCTCGGCCTGCACGGCGACGGCCGCGGTCGCCAGCCCGCCGGCACGCGCATCGGCCCGACGGGCCTCGGCCGTCCCGAGCGCATCGAGGGCGGCGCGCATCGCCGCGATGTGGGCGGGGGTCGTGCCGCAGCAGCCGCCGACGATCCGCGCGCCCGCGCCCAGCATGCGCGGCACCATCGAGCCGAAGTACGCGGGCTCGGCGGCGTAGACGAACCGGCCCTCGGTCCGCTGCGGGAGACCCGCGTTGGGCATGATCGAGCGGGCGGGCTCGCCGGGGTCCGGGGCGCCGAGCTGCGCGAGCGCGTCGAGCGTCGCGATGGGGCCCACGCCGCAGTTCACCCCGATGGCGTCCACGCCCGCCAGCGTGAGGGCCTCGACGGCCGCGGCCGGGGTCGTCCCGTCGGCGAGCACGAGGTCGTCGCCGAACGTCATCGACGCGATGACCGGGACATCGCCCGCGGCCCGCGCCTCCCCGACCGCCAGCAGCAGGTGGTGCAGGTCGAAGAAGGTCTCGATCACGAGGACGTCGGCGCCACCCTCGAGGAGGCCGTCGATCTGCTCGCGGAAGGCTGCGCGGATCGCGCCGTCGTCGGGGTGGCGGAGCTCGCGCGTCGGGGGCCCGAGCGGGCCGATCGAGCCGCCGACCCAGGCGTCGCGGCCGCTCACGTCGCGTGCCTCGCGAGCGACCTGCGCGGCGCGGCGGTTGAACCGGCCCGCCTCTGCGGCGAGCCCGTATGCGTCCAGGCGGAACCGGTTGGCCCCGAAGGTGAGGGTCTCGATGAGATCGGCGCCCGCATCGAGGTACTCGCGGTGGAGCGTCGCCACGAGGTCCGGGCGGCTCGTGGCGAGCTCGTCGAGGCATGCCCGCTGCGGGATCCCGCGCGAGAACAGGAGCGTGCCCATGCCGCCGTCCGCGAGCAGCGGCGAGACGGCGAGGCGGGCGGCGAAACGGTCCCTGGGAAGGCTCACGGCGGCAAGCCTAACGGGTTGCGTCGCGGCGGGCCGCGCTTCGTGGCCTTCGACTCTGGCGGTCGCCCGGTCCGCGGCGCACGCTCCCACGAGCGGAGGTGTGACATGACGATGGGCGCGTGGCGACGCTGGGTCGACCACCCGACGCCGGAGCAGCTGTCCGAGCACATGAGCGAGCACGGGCTGCAGCTGTGGCAGTCGCTCCGAGGCTGGCTGCTCGCGACGTACGGCCTCCGTGGCGAGATCGCCTGGACGGACGAGGACGCGGGCTGGGTGCTCCGCTACCGGCGCAACGGCCGGTCGCTGGTGACGCTGTTCCCGACGGCCGACGGCGGCTGGTCCGCGCTCGTGGTGCTCGGGCCGTCGCTGTGGGGCGCGGTGGACGACCTGGCGCTCAGCGACTCGACCTGGGAGGCGTTCAGCTTCGCGACCCCGTACGCGGACGGCCGCTGGCTGTACCTCCGGGTGGCGGACGCGCAGACGGTGGGCGACATCCGGCGCCTCGTGGCGCTCAAGGCGCCGCCCTACGCGGCGTCGCTCGAGCGACAGGCCGGCCGGACGACGCCGTCCCGGGGCGAGCCGACACCCGTCGGCTGAGGACGTCTGCCGGACCGGCGCCCGCAGCTCAGCCGCGACGCCGGGCCAGCGTGAGCGAGCCGTCCGGCTCGAGCATGACCTGCGGTGGACGCCGTCGGCCGTTGTACGTCATCGCCATCGACGCCGCGTAGGCGCCGGCGTCCGCGATCGCGACGAGGTCGCCCCGGCGCAGGGCCGGGAGCTCGTGGCGGTCCAGGGTGTCGGTGCTCTCGCAGACCGGCCCGTCGACCCGGGCGGTGAACCGGACTGAGGTCGCGTCGACCGCGACGCCGAGCGACGTCAGCGCCGTGATCCGGTGATGCGCCCCGTACAGGGCGGGGCGGATGAGCTCGGTCATCCCGGCGTCGAGGACCACGACCCGCTCGGCGGCCCCGCGGTCCCGGACGTGGAGCACGGACGCGACGAGCCAGCCGGCACGGGCCACGAGGAACCGGCCGGGCTCCACCGCGAGCCGGCGCGGCCGCCGGTCCGCCGGCAGCGCCCGGAGCAGCGGCGCGATCTCGCGGGCGAAGCGCGCGGGCGCGGGGACCGTCCCGGGCGCGCCCACCGGGAAGCCGCCGCCAACGTCGAGCGTGTCGAAGCCCTCCCGTCCGGCGCCGATGAGCGCCAGCAGAGCCAGCCCGCGGCGGACGGCGTCGCGCCACGCGTCCACCGCGCCCAGCTGCGATCCGACGTGCAGGTGGATGCCCCGGGCGCGGACCGGCCCGCCCTCGCCCAGCGACGCCACCGCGCCGGTGAGCTCGGTCTCGGTCATCCCGAACTTCGACGATCCCGCCCCGACGGCCAGGCCGCTGTGCGTCTCCGGCGCGACATCCGGGTTGAGCCGCACGAGGACCTCGAGCGCCGGGCGTCCGCCGCGTCCGAGGCCCGCCCGCCCGCCGATCGCGACCAGCGCGTCGAGCTCCTCCGGGCTCTCGACGGCAAGCCAGCGGAGTGGCGCGCCATCGGCCGCCGCCCGGACCGCGGCCCGGAGGTCGCCCGCGTCCTTGCCGATCCCCTCGAGCGTGATCCGGTCGTTCGTCAGGCCCGCCGCTCGCGCGGCCGCCCACTCGCCGCGGGAGACGACGTTCGCGTCGAGGCCGAGGTCCGCGAGGCGGCCGATGACCGCGGGCACGTCGTTCGCCTTGACGGAGAACGCCCGGAGCCACGGGTCGGGGAACGCCTCGCGCAGCTCCTCAGCGGCCGACGCCAGGCCGGCCACGTCCGTGAGGTGGAGCGGCGTCCCGAAGCGCCGCGCGGCGCGGACGAGGACGCGATCGATGTCCGCGGCGGCCACGCTCAGTCGCGGACGACGAGCCCGACAGCGGTGCTGACGACTGACAGCAGGACCGAGGCGACCACCGCGCCGACCAGCGTGTCCGACGTGATGTCCGGCGGGAAGCCGCCGACGCTGAAGTCGATCGACGCGAAGCTCTGGGCCGCCCAGGCGATGCCCAGCATCAGGGCGGCGTTGACGACGAATCCGAAGATGCCGAGCGTGAGCAGCGAGATCGGCATCGAGAGGGCGCTCACGACCGGCTTGATGATCGCGTTCACGACGCCGACGCCGAGCGCGAGGATGACCAGCTGGACGGTGTCCCCCTTGAAGTCGAGGAACGTGGCCGGCAGCAGCTGGAGCAGGATCACGAACGCGATGGCGCCCGCGAGGATCCTGAGGACGATGCCCTTCATGCGAGCCCCTCCGTACGGTGGACGATCCGGCCGTCGAGCACGCTGAGCGCGACGCCGGTGCCGATGATCGCAGATGGACCCGCCGCGAGCAGGTCGCGGTCCAGGACGATGACGTCGGCGTCCATCCCGGGGGCGACGCGGCCCCGCCGGTGCTCAGCGAACGCGGCGTGGGCGCTCCCGGCGGTGTAGGCCTCCAGCGCGTCGGGCAGGGTGAGCTTCTCGTCCGACCAGCCGCCCTCGGGCAGCCCCCGCGTGGTCGTCCGGTTGACCGCCCCATTGAGGGCGATGAACGGGTCGTACGGGACGACCGGCCAGTCCGACCCGAGCGCGACCACGCCGCCCGCGGCCCGGATCGAGCGCCACGACCACGCGCTCCGGGCTCGCACCGGCCCGATGTTCGCGGCCCACGGGCCGATCTGCATGGGCGACGGGTCGCCGTGGTACGGCTGCATGGAGGCGACGACTCCAAGCCGCCCGAACCGCGGGATGTCGGCGGCGTCGATCATCTCGACGTGCTCCACCCGGTGGCGGCGGGCGTGCGTGCCCGGCGTGGCGCCCCGGCCGTGCGGATCGCCGGTCCACGGGCCGTTCGTGCGCCCCGCGTGCTCGTACGCGTCGAGGGCCATCCGGACGCCCCGGTCGCCGATCGCGTGGAGCTCGACCTGCCACCCGCGCCGGTCGGCCTCCGCCACGAACGCGTCCAGCTGGTCCGGCTCCCAGGCCGGGAGCCCGGTGCTCGTGTCGTCCTCGTACGGGGCGAGCAGGGCCGCCGTTCGCGAGTCGACGACGCCGTCCACGAACCCCTTCAGGATCCCCGCGTCGAGGAACGAGCCGCCCCGGAGCGGGAACGCCTGCGCCTCGTACGCGTCCAGGCGGTCGCGCCACTCGGCGAGCGACTGCCCCGGCTCCATGATCAGCGCCCCACGGAAGCGCAGCCCCAGCTCCCCGTCGGCGTGGACGCGCTGCCACGCGGCGAGCTCGCCCGGGTCCAGCCAGGCGTCCTGTGCGGCCGTGATCCCGGTGGCGTGGAGCCCGGCCAGCGCCCGCCGGATCGAGACCCGGTCGTCCGCCTCCGTGGGCTGCGGCACGATCCGGTCGATGAGCGCCTGCGCCTCCTCCTTGAACGCCCCCGTGGCGTTGCCGTCGGCGTCGCGGACGATGACGCCCGCGGGCGGGTCCGGCGTCTCCCGGGTGATCCCCGCGAGGCGCATCGCGGCGGTGTTCGCCCAGGACGTGTGGCCGTCGAAGCAGCTCATCCACGCCGGACGGTCCGGCACGACGGCGTCGAGCAGCGCCGCGGTGGGCAGCTCGCCCGGAAAGGCGGCGTACAGCCAGCCGCGCCCGAGGACCCATGGGTGCTCCGGGTGCGCCGCGGCGTGGTCGCGGATCCGGGCCTGGATCTCCGCGACGGTCTCGAGCGGGTAGAGGAGCGCGCCGTTCGCCTCACGGGCGCCGCTGAGGAGGTGGATGTGGGCGTCCTCGAAGCCCGGAAGGACGAGGCCTCCGCGGGCATCGACGGTCTCCGCGGCGCCGGACGCGACGTCCCGTCCGCCCACGGCGGCGATCCGCCCACCCTCGATCGCGACGCACGTGGCGCCGGGGGTGCCGTAGACGATCCCGTTGACGATGGCGAGGTCGGTCATGCCGCGGATGCTACGCGGCCCGGCCGGCCGCGGACGGCACGTTCGGTACGATCAGGCCGTGATCGAACTGCGCAGCACCGCCGAGATCGACGCCATGCGTCCCGCCGGCCGGTTCGTCGCCGAGGTGCTCACGGAGCTCGCGACGCACGTCGCGCCGGGCGTCAGCCTGCTGGACCTGGACCGCGTCGCCCACGCGATGATCCGGGAGCGCGGCGCGGCGTCGTGCTACATCGACTACCACCCGTCGTTCGGCGCGAGGCCGTTCGGCAAGGTGCTGTGCACGTCGGTCAACGACGCGGTCCTCCACGGCCTGCCGCACGACTACCGGCTCAGGGACGGCGACAACGTGAGCCTGGACTTCGCCGCCGAGGTGGACGGCTGGGTCGCCGACTCCGCGATCACCTGCTTCGTGGGCACGCCTCCGGGCGTGGACGTCCACATGCGCGAGACGGCGGAGCGCGCGCTGGCGGCGGGGATCGCGGCCGCGGTGCCGGGCAACCGGATCGGGGACATCTCGGCCGCCATCGGCGACACGATCAACGACGCGGGCTACGCGGTGAACACCTCGTTCGGCGGCCACGGCGTCGGCCACACGATGCACCAGCCGCCGGACGTCCCCAACTGGGGCGAGCCGGGCCGGGGGCTCCAGCTGCGGGCGGGGCTCGTCGTCGCGATCGAGCCCTGGTTCCTGGCGGGCGACGGGTCCATCCGCATGGACAGGGACGGCTGGACGATCCGCTCCGGCGATCGGACGCGCGGCGTCCACGTGGAGCACACGGTCGCGATCACGGCGGACGGGCCGGTCGTGCTCACCGACCGGTCGGGGCTCAGCCCCGCCGGCTGACCGCCGCCTCGACGCGGGCCGCGAGCCGCTCGCGGACCGCGGGCCACTCGTCCCACACGACGCTGAAGTACACGGAGTCGCGGACGCGCCCGTTGTCCATGACCACGTGCCGGCGGAGGGTGCCCTCGCGCGTCGCGCCGATCACCGCGAGCGCCGCCTGCGAGCGCGCGTTGAGGGCGTCGGTCTTGAACTCGACGCGGTGCGCGCCGAGCCCGTCGAAGGCATGCGTCATGAGCAGCAGCTTCGCCTCGGCGTTGTGGCCCGAGCCGCGGTACGGCGCCGCGAGCCACGTGTAGCCGATCTCGAGCCGCCGGTGCGCTCGCTCGATGGAGTGGAAGCGGGTCATGCCGGCCGGGCGGCCGCTCGCGACGTCCACCTGGACGAACGGGA
>JAICUV010000379.1 GCA_025935655.1 Chloroflexota bacterium
GACGTCATCGTGGCCCACCGGCTGCTCAAGAACCACGTCGTGGAACGGCTCGGGACGCCCGCGTACGCCCTGTTCAGCGAGGCCTGCCTCGCGGCGATGGGCGCCGACCCGGTCGCGATCGGCATGACCGAGTACCGCGACGCGTACGAGGGGCTGGGCGAGGTCACCGGCTGGGTCCACGACCTGGGTGCGGCGTGGGCGAACGAGCTCGAACGGCGGACCCTCGTCGTGTCGGCGCGCGACGCCGGGTACACCTTCGAGGGCATCCAGGCCGCCCCGCGCGAGATCGTGTGGGCGTTCATGACGGATCCTGCGCTCCGCCCCCTGTGGCAAGCCGGCGTGGAGGCCGTCAAGGAGCAGCCGACGGTGCCGCGCCGGGGGGCCGGGACGACCAATCACTGCGTCCACGGCAAGGACATCCTCGTCGAGGAGATCCTCGACTGGCACCCGACCGAGTACGTGACCCACCGCACGACGATGCCTGACGGCTTCTCGGCGGTGTCCACGTTCGCATTCGAGGATCATCCTGATGGGACGCTCGTCCGCCTCCGCTTCACGTGGGGCAGGAGCCGGAAGGAGCGCGAGGCGATGGCGCCGGCTCGCGACATGATCGCGGGCCTGGTGGAACGCGGCCAGGCAACCCTCCGCGGCGTGCTGGCGCGGGAGATGGCCCGCCGGGCGTCGCTCGCCGCCGAGGCCCCGCCCGAGCCCGTGCCCCCGGAGTCCCTCGACCGCGAGATCCGGGAGCCGATCCGGGCCTGACGCCCGGCGCCGTACGCCCGTCGAGTCTCCGCCGATGGGTCGGTCGGCACGCCGCCCCCCGCCCGACGAGCCCCTGGCGGGCGACCGTTCGGCCCGTCACGAGCCGGTGCGACGGGGGGACCATGGCATGGCGCCCCGCCGGTCCAGCCGCAGGAGCACCCATGCCCTCGTTCGTCGTCGCCCTGTTCCTCGTCGCCCACGGCCTCGTCCACGCGAGCTTCGCCAGGACGCCGTCGGACGTGATGGCTGGCACGTCCCAGTGGCCGTTCGACCTGTCGCGGTCCTGGGTCCTGTCGCCGCTGGGCCTCGGGTCCCGCGGGTGCCGGGCCATCGGCCTCGGGCTGCTCGCCGTAGTCATCGTCGGCTATGTCGCCGCCGCCGTCGGGGCGCTCGGCATCGCCTCGGCGCTGTTCGTCCCCGGGGTCGTCGCGGGCTCGATCGCCTCGATCGCGATGCTCGTTCTGTTCTTCCACCGCTGGCTCGTGCTCGGGCTCGCGATCGACGCCGCGCTGCTGTGGGCGGTGCTGGCGAACGGCTGGCGCCCCTGAGGCGCCGCCGCCCGCCGCTCAGGCCTCGAGGCCGCGGCCCTTCTCCATGACGATCTGGAGATCCTGGGTGAGGCCCGTCGCGAAGCCCGCCTCGGAGAGTGCGAGGTAGTACTCCCACATCCGGATGAAGCGGTCGTCGAAGCCCTGGGCACGGACCGCGTCCACGTTCTCGAGGAACCGGGTGCGCCACGCCCGGAGGGTCCGGACGTAGCCCGGCGCGATGTCGCGGACCTCGCGGATGAGCAGCCGCGTGCCGTGCGACGACCGCTCGATGACGGACAGCGACGGGCACAGGCCACCCGGGAAGATGTACGTCTGGATCCAGTTCGCCCCGCGGCGCTGGGCCTCATAGGCGACGTCCGGGAACGTGATCACCTGGAGGCTGAACCGGCCACCGGGCTTGAGCGCCCGATCGACGGCCTCGAAGTACGCCTCGTAGTACTCGGCACCCACCGCCTCGAGCATCTCGATCGACACGATCGCGTCGTACTCGCCCGTCACGTCGCGGTAGTCGCGGAGCTCGACGGTGACGAGGTGGTCGAGACCCGCCTCGCGAATCCGCTCTGTCGCCAGCGCGTGCTGCTCGCGCGAGATCGTGACCGTCGTCACCCGGCAGCCGAGCTCGCCGGCCGCGTACAGCGCGAAGCCGCCCCAGCCCGTGCCGATCTCCAGGACGTGCATGCCGGCTCGCAGGCCCGCGCCTTCGGCGATCCGGCGGTACTTCGCGCGCTGCGCGTCGGCGAGCGACTGGTCCGGCGCCTCGAACACGGCCGCGGAGTACGTCATTGTCTCGTCCAGGAACAGGCGATAGAAGTCGTTGCCCAGGTCGTAGTGCGCCGAGATGTTCTCGCGCGCCTTCGCCTTCGTGTTGCGTCGCGCGCGATGCGCCAGGCGGCGCGGGACCTC
>JAICUV010000084.1 GCA_025935655.1 Chloroflexota bacterium
AGCCTCACGCTGTGGAGGGACATGCTCGGCCTGCCGGTCGAGCTCATCCTGCCGATCGAGCAGGACCGGGTCACGATCGCCTTCCTCCCGGTAGGGGAGTCGAAGATCGAGCTCGTCCAGCCCACGGACGACACGACGGGCGTCGCCCGCTTCCTCGAGAGCAAGGGCGAGGGGTTCCACCACGTCTGCTTCGAGGTCCCGGACATCAACGCGGCGCTCATGCGCCTCGAGCTCGACGGGATCGAGGTCATCGACCGGGTCGCCCGCAAGGGCGCGGAGGGGCCGGTCGCCTTCCTCCATCCGCGATCCTGCCACGGCGTGCTCGTGGAGCTCATCGAGGCGCCGGGTGGGCCGGCGTGGGGCGCTCTCGGCTACGAGGGACGCTGAGCGCGGCTGCCTGCACCCAGCACGCGGGCGATCACGGCCGCGCCGGCGAGCGATGCGGCGATGACGAGGCCCTGTCGCCAGAGCCAGGCCGATCCGCCGGGATCATCCGGTCCCGGCGACAGCGGACCGGCCACGGGATCGATGCGCAGCAGCGGGACGAAGTCGGTCGCGTGGAGCAGCCGCTCGTCGCTGTCGCGCCATGGGTTCATCCCGCCGAGGAACGACGGCAGCCCCGTTGCCCGGATCAGGGCGGGCAGCACCCTCGCCCGCACGGCCGGCTCCCGCACCTCCGTGACGGTCGCGGCAAGCCGCCGGCCCGGCAGCACCACCTCGACCGACGGGTCCGCGAGGACGTTGCGGTACCACTGCGTGTCCGGCCCGAACCCGGCCACGACCCAGACCGAGCCCTCGGCGACGAGGTAGCTGAGCGGCGTCTCGCGGACGATGCCGGTCCGCCTGCCTCGCGCCCGCAGGAGCAGCATCCAGCCCCCGATCGGGCTGCCGAGCCACGCGCCGAGGCCCGCCCGGTGCACCGGGACCATGAACCAGCGGTTGAGGATCCTGAAGGCCCTCCGCGCCACCGGGTCGAGGCCGTGCAGGACCCCGCCGGCCGGGGGCGCCGCGAGCGGTGGTGCTGGGGCCGGATCGGAGAACGCGGCGGCGACCGGATCGTCGCGCACGGCGAGGTCTGTCATGACCGGATGATGGACCGGGCCGCCGCGCACGGCGAGGGCCGGACGGGCCGCCGGGCGGGCGGTTCGGCCGTCAGAAGCCCCAGGCGAAGACCACGTCCCGGGCGCCGGTCGCGGAGCGGCAGAACGCGACGATCCGGGCCGCGAGGTCGCGGATCCACGGCTTCTCCTCGCGGGGCAGCAGCCCGAGCTCCTGCTCCAGGAGCTCGATCCAGCGGCCCGCCAGGGCCCCCGTGAGGTCGTCCGGGACCGCCGCGACCGCCCCGATCCAGTCGGGATCCACGCGTTCCACGATCCGCTCCGTGGCGCCATTCGTCCCGTCGAGCTCGGAGCGTGCGTCCAGGAAGTCCGCGGGCTCTCCGCCGCCGGTCACGGATCGCACCGCCTCGGAGAACAGGTCGAGCCAGGTGGGGTCGAGCCCGCCACCCAGCGGGAGGTGCGCCGCAAAGCGATCGGGGTCCGAGAACGCCGCCGTGTCGTCCACCGACAGGGCGAGGACGACGTCCCTGGCATCGCCGGCGACGAGGTCCATCAGGCTGCTCATGGGCGAAGTCTAGCGGGCCTACCCAGACGTCTGGGCGAGCGTTTCCGCGAAGAAGATCATGTCCAGGTCGCCCGGCGACCGCCCCGCCTCGGTGAGGATCGTGGCCGCCTCCGAGCGGTGCTGCGTCCCGTGGTTCACCACGTGCGCGAGCATCTGCCAGAACGGCACACCGTCACCCAGCGCGTCGAGCCACTCGTCGGTGAGCGTGCCCAGCCACGCGTCCATCGCATCCCACTCCTGCGCCCAGCGGCGCGCGAGCCCATCGGGCGAGGGGAGTGGCTCACGCTCCGGCCGGGCGGCCGCGGCAGCGTCGTCGTCGCCGCCGAGGCCCAGCCGCCAGCGCGTGTGGGCGCCGAGCTGGTGGACGAGGATCGAGCCGAGCCCGCGGTCACCCACGACGCCCGTGGCGCCCCAGACCTCGTCGGGCACGCCTTCGATGACGGACAGCACGCGCCTGGTCGCCCACCGGTCGAACGCGAACAGGTACGCGATGTCCGTCGTGCGCAACGGCTAGCCCCGGTAGCCGGCGTCGCGCAGCAGCGCCGGCAGCTCGGTAGGGGAGCCCGCGACGCGGAACCCGGCCGCCTCGAGGGCCGTGACCTTGGAGGCCGCGGTGCCCTTGCCGCCGGAGATGATCGCGCCGGCGTGGCCCATCCGCTTGCCCTCGGGCGCGGTGCGGCCCGCGATGAAGGCGACCTTCGGGATGTCCGCCATGTGCTCGGCGGCCCACGCGGCCGCCTCCTCCTCGGCCGTCCCGCCGATCTCGCCGATGAGCACCAGCGCCTCGGTCTCCGGGTCGGCGGCGAACAGCTTGAGCACGTCGATGTGCTGGGTGCCGACGATCGGGTCGCCGCCGATGCCCACGCAGGTCGACTGCCCCAGGCCCGCGTCGGTCATCGCCTGGACGGCCTCGTACGTGAGCGTGCCCGAGCGGGAGACCACGCCGACTCGCCCCTCGCGGTGGATCGAGCCCGGGATGATGCCCACCTTCGCCGTCCCGGGGGACGTGGCGCCGGGGCAGTTGGGCCCGATGAGCCGTGCCCCGGCGAGCCGGACCTCCTCCACGACCGGGATCATGTCCAGCGCGGGGATGCCCTCGGTGATGCAGAAGATGGTCGTGATGCCGGCGGCCACGCTCTCGAGCACCGCGTCCGGCGCGCCGGCGGCGGGCACGAAGATGCAGGACGTGTTGGCGCCGGTCTCGCGCACCGCCTCGGCCACGGTGTTGAACACCGGGACCCTGCCGTCCAGCGCGGACTGGCCGCCCTTGCCGGGGGTGACGCCGGCGACCAGCGGGGTGCCGTACTCGAGCATCGCCCGGCTGTGGAACTCGCCCTCGCGACCCGTGATGCCCTGGACCACGAGGCGGGTGTCGCGCCCGATCAGGATGCTCATGCCGCCGCCCCCTTGGCTGCCGCGACCGCCTTCGCGGCGGCCTCATCGAGGCTGCTCGCGGTCACGAACCGGGCCGCCTCCAGGAGCTCCGCGGCCTCGGTCGCGTTGGTGCCCACGATGCGCACGACCATCGGGACGTCGCGCACCTGCTGGGCGCGGGCCTCGATGAGGCCCTTGGCGACCTCGTCGCCCCGGGTGATGCCGCCGAAGATGTTGACGAGGATGGCCTTGACGTTCGGGTCCTCGAGGATCAGCCGCATCGCGGCCGCCACGCGGTCGGCCTTGGCGCCGCCGCCGATGTCCAGGAAGTTGGCCGGCTGGCCGCCGGCCCGGTTCACGAGGTCCATCGTCGTCATCGCGAGGCCCGCGCCGTTGACCATGCAGCCGATGTCGCCCTCGAGCTTGATGAACGTCAGGTCGTAGCGCCGCGCCTCCACGTCCGTCGGGTCCTCGGCGTCCATGTCGCGGAGTGCCTCGAGGTCGGGATGGCGGGGGAGCGCCGAGTCGTCGAGCGTGATCTTCGCGTCGAGGCAGACGAGCCGCTCCACGGGCGTCCCGTCGGCGTTGTGCTCGCTGATGACCGCCAGCGGGTTGATCTCCACGAGGTCGGCGTCGTACGCCAGCATCGTGCGCAGGAGGCCCTTCGCGATCGCCGCGCCCGCCTTCCAGTGCGCCCCGAACCCGATCTTGAACGCGAGCTCGCGGGCCGCGTAGTCGGGCAGCCCGAGGAGCGGATCGGCGTGCTCGTAGACGATGGCATCGGGGTTGTCGACCGCCACCTGCTCGATCTCGACGCCACCCTCCGCGGAGCCGATGAACATCAGCCGCTTCGTCGCCCGGTCGAGCACGACGGACAGGTAGTACTCCTTGACGATCTCGGCGGCCGGGCCCACGAGGACCCGGCGCACCGGCAGTCCCTTGATCTCGAGGGCGAGGATCTCCGACGCCACGTCCTCGGCCTCATCGGCCGTCGCCGCGAGCTTGACGCCGCCGGCCTTGCCGCGACCACCCACCAGCACCTGGGCCTTGATGACGACCTTGCGGGTGGCGTTGTCGGGGTCGGCGAGGAATCGCACCGCCGCCGCCCTGGCCTGGGTCGGGGTTCGGGCGACCTCCCACGCGGGGACGGGGAGCCCCTGGGCGACGAGCAGCGACTTCGCGTCGGCTTCGTGGATCTTCACGCGACGGGCGAGACCTCCGGCGGACGGGCATTGGGCGGAGGTCGATGATAGCCGCCCGCGGACCGCGGGCGACGACGCGGATCGCCCCGGTCGTCCGGATCGACCCTCGTCGGCGCGCTCCACGACGGACGCACCGCCCCCATCACCCCGGACCTGCCGGATGGCCGGGTGACGCGGAGCCGGTCGACCCGCGCCGGGCCTGCTCGCCGGGCTAGAATGCGGCCATGGCCCATCGAGTCACCCTGATCCCCGGCGACGGCATCGGTCCGGAGCTGGCGGACGCGACGCGTCGCGTCCTCGACGCCTCGGGCGTCGCCTTCGACTGGGAGGTCCAGGACGCCGGCGAGGGCGTCATGGCCCAGTACGGGACCCCGCTCCCGGAGCACGTCCTGGAGTCGATCCGGCGCAACAAGGTCGCCCTCAAGGGCCCGATCACGACCCCCGTGGGCTCCGGCTTCCGGAGCGTCAACGTGACCCTCCGCCAGACGCTGGGGCTGTACGCGAACCTGCGCCCGGCACGCTCCATCAAGGGCCTCGAGACCCGCTACGACGACGTGGACCTCGTGATCGTGCGCGAGAACACCGAGGACCTGTACGCGGGCATCGAGCACATGGTCGGCCCCGATGCCGCGGAGAGCATCAAGATCATCACCCGCGCCGCCTCGGAGCGGATCGCCCGGTTCGCCTTCGAGTACGCGGTCGCGAACGGTCGCCGGAAGGTCACGGCGGTCCACAAGGCGAACATCATGAAGCTCTCGGACGGGCTGTTCCTGGAGAGCTGCCGGACGGTCGCGGCGGACTACGAGGGCAGGATCGAGTTCGAGGACCGCATCGTCGACAACATGTGCATGCAGCTCGTGCAGAAGCCCGAGCTGTACGACGTCATGGTGCTGCCGAACCTGTACGGCGACATCGTGTCCGACCTGTGCGCGGGCCTCGTCGGCGGCCTCGGCGTCGCCCCGGGCGCGAACATCGGCATCGAGGCGTCCGTGTTCGAGCCGGTGCACGGGTCCGCGCCCAAGTACGCGGGCCTGGACAAGGCCAATCCCACGGCGCTCATCCTGTCGGGTGTCCTCATGCTCCGCCACCTCGGCGAGCAGGACGCCGCCGTGCGCGTCGAGACGGCGCTGCGCGACGTCATCGCCGAGGGCGCCCACACCACCTACGACCTCGGCGGCTCCACGGGTACCGCGGGCTTCGCCGACGCCATCATCGAGCGGCTCGGCACGTCCGCCGGGGCCGCGTCCTAGGCCGCAGCGCGGTCACAGGTTCAACGGAGGCTGCATGCTCCTGCGCTATCGGGGCAGCGAAGGGATGCTCGCGTGGGCGTTCCACCGCATCTCGGGGGTGGCGATCTGGGCGTTCATCCTGCTCCACGTCCTCGACATCTGGCTGGCGGGCGTCAACCCGAAGCTCTATGACGAGGTCCTGCAGGTGTACGCGAGCCCGATCGGCAGGGTCCTGGAGTCGCTGCTCGGCGCGGCACTCCTGTACCACGCCCTCAACGGCCTCCGGATCATCATCATGGACTTCTGGCCGTCGATGACGCGCTACCACAAGCAGCTGTGGTACCTGAACTGGATCCTGTTCGCCCTCATCGGCCTGCCGATCCTCATCCAGATCATGGCGCCGGCCTTCGGGTTCGCGCCGCCGTTCGCGTTCGGGGGTGGGTCATGAGCACCCGCGCGACCCGGTCCGGCAGCGCCCGGCCCAGCGGCAGCGGCTGGGAGCTCGCGGTCTGGTACCTGATGCGGCTCACCGGCCTGGGGCTGTTCGTGACCGCGCTGGCGCACTACATCATCGTCCACTTCCTGTACGACCCCTCGAGCCAGAAGGCCCAGTGGATCACCGACGAGCGGTGGGGGAACATCGCCTGGCGGACCGCGGACTGGCTCATGCTGACGTTCGTGGTGTTCCACGCGTTCATGGGCCTGCGGATCGTCATCGGCGACTACACCAGCGGCCGCCTGCGGTTCTTCCTGACGATGCTGCTGTACGTCGGCGCGATCGTGATCTTCGCCCTCGGGACGATCGCGGTTGCCACGTTCCCGTTCCCGGTGAAGCCATGATCCGCGACCACGACGCGCTGATCATCGGGGCGGGCGGGGCCGGCCTGTGGGCCGCGCTCGAGCTGGCCAGGGCCGGCGTCGACTCGGCCGTCGTGACGAAGATGTATCCCACCCGCTCCCACACCGGCGCCGCCCAGGGCGGCGTGTGTGCCGCCCTGGGCAACCAGGAGGAGGACCACTGGGAGTGGCACATGTTCGACACCGTCAAGGGTGGCGACTACCTCGTGGACCAGGACGCGGCGGAGGTGCTCGCGCGCGAGGCCATCGAGACGGTCATCGAGCTCGAGCACATGGGCCTGCCGTTCAACCGGACGCCCGACGGGAAGATCGACCAGCGACGGTTCGGCGGGCACACGCGCAACTACGGCGAGGGGCCGGTCATGCGGGCGTGCTTCGCCGCGGACCGCACCGGCCACATGATCCTGCAGACCCTCTACCAGCAGTGCGTGAAGCACGGCGTGACGTTCTACGACGAGTACCACGTCGTGGACCTCGTGACCGACGGTGGCGACCTGGGCGACGGTGGGCGAGCCGCCGGCGTCGTGGCGTACCGGATCGCGGACGGCGAGCTGGTCACCCTGCGCTCCAAGGCCGTGCTCCTGGCCACCGGTGGCTTCGGCCGGATGTTCCGGGTCACGTCCAACGCGTGGAGCCTGACGGGTGACGGCGTCTCGCTGGCGTACCGCCACGGCGTCCCGATGCAGGACATGGAGTTCTACCAGTTCCACCCGACCGGCATCGTGGGGATCGGCATCCTGCTGTCCGAGGCCGCGCGCGGCGAGGGCGCCTACCTGCTCGACAACGACGGCTTCCGGTTCATGGAGCGCTATGCCCCCAAGCTCATGGAGCTGGCGCCGCGCGACATGGTCAGCCGGGCGATCGTCCAGGAGGTCCGCGCGGGCCGGGGCATCGACGGCAAGGACTACGTCTATCTCGACGTCCGTCACCTGGGCCGCAAGAAGATCGACGAGAAGCTCCCGGACATCACGGACTTCGTCCGCGTCTACCAGGGCATCGAGCCGTACACGGACCCCATCCCGATCCAGCCCACGGCGCACTACGCGATGGGCGGCATCCCCACCAACCTGCTCACGCAGGTGACGCGCGATGCGGCCAACACGGTCGTGCCGGGCCTGTACTCGGCCGGCGAGGCCGCGTGCGTGTCGGTCCACGGCGCGAACCGCCTCGGGACGAACTCGCTGGTGGACCTGCTGGTCTTCGGGCGGCGGGCCGGGCGCCAGATGACGCGCGACATCCGCGGGCAGGACATGCCCGAGGTGGACGAGGCGGTGATGGAGCCGGCCCGGGCGCAGCTCGAGGCGATCCGGGGACGCGCCAAGGGCGAGCGCAAGGAGAAGATCCGCAAGGAGCTCGCCGACGTGATGATGGACGACGTCGGCGTCTACCGCGACGACGCCGGGCTGCGTCGGGCGCAGCAGAAGGTGGGCGAGCTGCGCGACCGGTACGGCCGGGTCTCCGTGGACGACAAGGGGACGACGTTCAACACCGACCTGCTGGAGGCGCGCGAGGTGGGCTACCTCCTCGACTGCGCGGAGACCACCGTGGCGGCGGCCCTCGCCCGCACCGAGAGCCGCGGTGCGCACAGCCGCGAGGACTTCCCGGACCGGGACGACGTCAACTTCCTCACCCACTCGCTGGCGACGAAGCGGGACGGCGCGATCAGCCTGGCCTACAAGCCGGTCACGATCACGAAGTTCCAGCCCAAGCCCCGTGTCTACTGAGCGGAGGGAGACGACGATGCAGGTCGACCTGCGCATCCTCCGCTACGACCCGGAGCGCGACACCAAGCCGCACGAGGAGCGGTACACGGTCGAGGCCGGCCCGATGGACCGGGTCCTGGACCTGCTGCACAAGGTCAAGTACGAGCAGGACGGGACGCTGACGTTCCGGCGCTCCTGTGCCCACGGCGTGTGCGGCTCGGACGCGATGCTCATCAACGGCCGCAACCGGCTCGCGTGCAAGATCCGCGTGGACCAGCTGGGCAGGAAGATCACCGTGGCACCGCTCCCGGGCCTGCCGCTGATCAAGGACCTCGTCGTCGACATGGAGGCCTTCTTCGCGAAGTTCCGGAGCGTCCAGCCGTACCTCCAGGCGGCGGACATGCCGCCGATGCGCGAGCGCCGCCAGTCCGCGGAGGACCGGGCGAAGTTCGACGACACCACCAAGTGCATCCTGTGCGCCGCCTGCACGTCGTCGTGCCCCTCGTTCTGGGCGCAGCCCTCGTACGTGGGGCCGGCGGCCATCGTCAACGCCCACCGGTTCATCTTCGACTCGCGCGACGACGCCGAGGAGGAGCGCCTCGAGATCCTCGCCGACAAGGACGGGGTCTGGCGCTGCCGGACGATCTTCAACTGCACGGACGCGTGCCCGCGCGGGATCCACATCACGCAGGCGATCCTCGAGGTCAGCTCGAAGATCGTGGAGCACCGCGCCTGAACGAGCCGGTGCTGCCGGTCATCCCGCACATCGTCATCCGGACGGACGGGGCGGCCCGCGGCAATCCCGGTCCCGCATCCCTGGGGGCCGCGCTCATCGATGGCACGCGCGCGGACGCCCTGGAGCCCTCGGCGCAGCCCGACGCGACGATCTCCGAGGCCCTGGGCCACCAGACGAACAACGTCGCCGAGTGGACCGGCGTCGTCGAGGCCCTGAAGCTGGCCCGGCGGCTGGGCGCGGAGCGCGTGGACCTGTTCCTCGACTCCAAGCTCATCGTGGAACAGCTCCACGGCCGGTGGAGGGTCAAGGACGCCAAGCTCCAGCCGCTCCACGCGGAGGCGAAGGCGATGCTGGCCGGGTTCCGGCGCTGGTCGGCCACCCACGTGCCCCGGGCGCAGAACTCGACGGCGGACCGGCTGGCCAACGAGGCGCTGGATCGGGTGGCCGCCGGCGGGCCGATGCGGGTGGCGCGGGCCCGACGGGTCGCGCAGGCGGAGTAGGGGACCGTGGACACCATCGTCTGCTACGGGGACTCGAACACGCACGGGGCGGACCCCGTCACCAACGGACGCTTCCCGCGCCACGTCCGGTGGCCGGGCGTCCTCGCCGCGGAGCTGGGCGACGGCGCGTACGTCATCGAGGAGGGCCTGGGCGGCCGCACGACCCTGTGGGACGACCCGTTCACGGACTTCCGGAACGGCAAGCCGTACCTGCTCCCATGCCTCCGGTCGCACCAGCCCGTGGACGTGCTGGTGCTGATGCTGGGCACGAACGACCTCAAGTCGATCTTCGGGCGGGCTGCCCACGAGATCGCGGCTGGCGCGGGCGCCCTCGTCGACATCGCGCTGACGTCCGGCACCGGCCCCGATGACGGGCCGCCGGCCGTGCTGCTCCTCTCGCCCCCTCGCCTCGGCGAGCCCACGGACCGCTCCGAGCTGTGGGGGTTCGGCGGGGCGCGCACGAAGTCGGAGGCGCTGCCGCGGCTCTACCGGAACGTGGCCGAGGTGAAGGGCGTCTCGTTCCTCGACGCCGCCGCGCTCGTGGGCGGCGACCCCGCCGACGGCGTCCATCTCGGCGCCGCCGACCACGCGGTCCTGGGCCGGGCGGTCGCGGACGCCGTTCGCGCGATCCTCGGGCGGCGCTGAGCGCGGACTGCCGATCGGCCGGCAGGCGCTACACTCCGCGGGCCAGCGAGGCGGCCGGACGGTCGCGCGTCGGCCGGGCAACCGGCAGGCGTGAGGAAAGTCCGAGCTCCCCAGCGCAGGGTGGCGGGTAACGCCCGTCCGCCGTGAGGCGAGGACCAGTGCCACAGTGACGATGCCGGACCTTCGGGTCCGGAGTGAAACGCGGCAAACTCCACCCGGAGCAAGGCCAAATAGGAGGGCGCAACCCCGGTTCGCCGGGGGGAGAGGTGCGCTGCCCAGCCCTCGGGTCGGCTGCATGAGCCGTCGGGCAACCGGCGGCCCCAGATGGATGACCGTCGCCGCGACGCGAGTCGCGGTACAGAACTCGGCTTACAGGCCGCCTCGCTGGCGAACCCCGGGTCCTGTTCCTAGTCCTCGTCCGGCCGGAAGATGTGCGCGGCCGTGCACGCGTTGCACACCGGCATGGCAGAGTCCAGGTCGCCCAGCGGCACCGGGACCTTGCGATCCGGGAACAGGCACTCCACCTCGTAGATGCGCTCCTGCGCGCGGTCGAGCGACACGAGGCGCCGATACGTGCAGCGCTTGATGCGATGCGGTGCCAGGCGCGCCGGATCGTTGTCCGGGTTGTCGACGGCGTGCGGGGCGGTGAGCGGGAGCGCCATGAGCCGGGCGAGTGTCTCCGAGTGGCGGGTTCAATGCAACTGTAACGCCGCCGATTCGCCGGCGGCGACGGCGGACGCGCAGCCTACCACCGCGGAATCGGCGCAGACAATGCGCAGGAGGTACTAGACTCCCGGCGTCAACGCGAGCGCGCGACACCGTCTCACCGGGAGGGATGGAGCTGAGCGACGATCCGACGACGGCGTCCGATGGCGCCGTCCGCGGCCAGGACGGCGGGGTGGCCGACGCCCCCCACGAGCCGGCCACGATGCGTCCGGCACTGCCGATCCTCGACGATTCCACGCGTTCGCCGAACCCGGACGTGTGCCCGTTCTTCCGGCGCCAGTCCGAGGGGGTCCTGTTCGCGCCGCTGGGCAGCCCGGACGAGGAGAACGTGTGCGCCGCGATCGGCGTGCCCAAGCCCCAGTCCGCCCGCCAGCAGGAGCTGGTGTGCCTCAAGGCCGCGCACGCGGACTGTCCCCGGTACCTCCGCGGCGCGATCGGCCATCCCGAGCCGCCGCGTCCGCGACGCCAGTCCACGGTGCCCCGGGCGACCCTTGCCGCGCTCCTGATCCTCGTGCTCAGCGCCGGGATCTCGTTCGGGTTCGTGGTCCAGCGGGGAGGGATCGAGCTGCCGGTCGTCGCCGCGGCGCCCAGCTCGACGGCCGCGGCCATCGTCGCTACCGCCGCCCCGACCGACCAGCCCGCGTCCGCGGAACCGTCCGTCGCCGTCACCCCTGCGCCCACGTCGTCGCCCAGCCCCACGCCGTCGCCCTCGCCGTCGCCGACGCCGACACCCACCCCGAGCCCGACGCCCAAGCCGACGCCCAAGGCCACGAAGAAGCCCACCAGCGACCGCTACGCGTTGCTCAAGCCCTGCCCCAACAAGGACAACTGCTGGATCTACACGGTCCGGTCGGGCGACAACCTGAGCAGCATCGCGCACTACTTCGGCCACCCGCTCAAGACGATCTACGCGTGGAATCCCCAGTACCCGGGGACGCCGCTGCGCGTGGGCGCCCAGATCCGGATGCCTCCGCCCACGCGATAGCGAGCCGCTCGGCCGCGCCGCGAGCGCGGGGTTCGGCCCGGGAGGGCTAAGGCACCCCGCCCAGCTCGCGCGCGATGTTTGAGGTATCCCCGCCGATCCCGGGTAGCCAGCGGCCCGATGGCACGGCCGTCGCCCGAGTCGACCATGCGGACATCGAACGACGCCGGTTGCAGCGGTCCTGAACGACAGGGCCGGACCGGTGCCGACGGAGGATCCGATGTCCGCATCCGCACCCCGCGCCATCTCGACCGCTCCCGACATGCGCCAGCTCCTGGTCGTCGTCGGCGGGCTCATCCTCGCCGTCGCGCTCCTCGCCGCGGTGGCGATCGGCGGGCAGGTCTCGTTCCAGGGCACGACGGCCCGGGCCGTCCCCGCATCCGTCGCCCACGACCATGGCTGGAGCACCGCCTCCGGGTCGCAGGACCTGGTCGTCAGCTCCGCCAGCGGCGGCATCCGCTACACGGGCATCCCGTACCCGGCGCCGGGGAGCGACCGCCAGGGCGGCGCGAACGGCACCCGCTTCGCACAGTGACCGCACCGGCGCCGCCATCGCGGCGGCGCCGGTACCCGCCGGACGCGCCGTCCCCACCTCCTCCGGGGACGGCGCGTTTTCGTGTGTCCGGACACCCGTTGCAGAAAGGCCATTGACGGGGGGAATCCGCGCGCTAGAATGCCCAGAAGTGGCGCGAAGTGGTGGAAAGTGGGGAAACAGCCGGCAACGGTGAGGCCCCTCGGAGCTCAATCCACCCGGCGCTACCCGACGTCAGGAGCAGCGGATCGGTGTTCACCGGCGAGTACCGGCACGCGGTCGACGACAAGGG
>JAICUV010000020.1 GCA_025935655.1 Chloroflexota bacterium
GTGGGCAACCACTCGCACCACCACGCACGGCTGACGATGCTCACCGGCGCGGGGATCACCCGCGACGTCCGCGCGGCGGACGCGGCGATCGCGAAGGCGACCGGGGTGAGCCCGAGGCCGTGGTTCCGCTGCCCGTTCGGGGCGGGGGCCGGGACGCTGCGCGTCGTACGGCGCCTGGCGGACGTTGGGTACGTGGACGTGGGCTGGCACGTCGATCCCGCCGACTGGGCGGGCGCCTCGGCGACCGTGCTCCGACGGCGCGTGGTGGATGGCGTCCGCGCACACGGCGACGGGGCGGTGGTGCTCATGCACGGCTGGCCCGTCGCGACGCCGGTCGCGCTGCCGGGGATCATCGCGGACCTCGCGGCGGACGGGGCGTCGTTCGTCACCGTGGACGCGCTGGACGTCGTGCCCGGGAAGCGGCTGTGAGCGGGCTGTGAGCGACTTGTGAGCGAGCTGCTGCTCGCGGTGGACGGCGGGAACTCCAAGACCGACGTCGTGCTGCTGGGCGTCGACGGGACGGTGGCGGCTGCCCGTCGTGGGCCGACCGTCTCGCACCAGCAGGTGGGGCTCGAGGAGGCCGGCCGGCGGCTGCGGGCGCAGGTCGATGCGCTGCGTGGACCGGGCGACGTGATCGCCCTGGCCGTGCTGTGCCTCGCGGGGGTGGACTTCCCCTCGGACGAGCGGGCCCTCGCGCGCGCACACGGCGGCAGTGGCTTCGGGCGCGTGGTCCTCGAGAACGACACGATCGCGGGGCTGCGGGCCGGGTCGCCGACGGGGTGGGGGGTCGGCGTCGTGGTGGGCGCCGGGATCAACGCGGTCGGGGTGGCCCCGGACGGGCGCCGGGCGCGGTTCGCCGGGCTCGGGCCGCTGAGCGGCGACCGGGGCGGCGGCGAGGCCCTGGGTATCGAGGCGCTGGGCGCCGCGGTCCGGGCGGGCGACCGGCGGGGCGAGCGGACGTCGCTCGAGGCCCTGGTGCCGGAGCACTTCGGCATGCGCCGGCCGATCGACGTGACCCTCGCGATGTACCACGGGCGGCTGCCGCACGGGCGCGTTGCGGAGCTCGCGGCGGTTGCCGTGCAGGCGGCACGCGAGGGAGACGCCGTGGCGCTCGGGCTCCTGGCGGACCTCGCGGAGGAGTGCGCGGCGTTCGCCGTCGCGGCGATCCGCCGGCTCGGCATGACGCGCCTCGAGGTGCCCGTCGTGCTGTCCGGTGGCGTCGCGCGCGGCGCCGGGTCGCTGCTCGCGGACGCCGTTGAGGAGCGGGTCCGGCGACTTGCGCCCGGTGCGCGGGCGCTGGTGCTCCACGCGCCGCCCGTGCTCGGGGCCGCGCTCCTGGCGCTCGACGAGGCAGCCCCCGGCGATCACGCCGCCGCCGATCGTGCGCGGGCGGGGATCACCGCGGGGTCGTTCGGGGGCTGATCGCGTCTCGTCGTCGCGCGGGGCGGGGGGGCCGCGTGGCTCATCTCGTCGCTTCGTCGTCTCCGTGCCTGGGTCGCGGCTCATCTCGTCGCTTCGTCGTCTCCGCGCCTGGGACTCGCGACCCATCTCGTCGTCGTCGGGCCCGCCTGGGTCTCCCGGTGTTCCAAGCGACGGTCCCAGCCGCCACTTGGAACGCGCACCGTTCCAATCGGCGAACGGATCGCCCGATGGAACGCGCCGTGTTCCACCTGGAGGCTGGAGCCGACGCTTGGAACACGGGGCGGTCCACGGGCGGCGATCAGGAGCCGATCCGCCCGCAGCGATGACGGGCCGGTCCATGGGCCGCGATGACGGTCCACGAGTGCCGATCACGAGCCGATCCGCCCGCAGCGATACGGGCCGGTCCGCCCGCGGCGATGGCCGATCCGCCCACGTCGGGACGGACAGATGGCGAGCGCGGCGAGCGCGCGATCCCACGCGAAGGGGGCGCGATCCCCGTGCCGCCGGGCGGGAGAACCCGCGCGGGACGACCCGGCGCGCGACTGGTGGGCCCGAGCCCGCCAGCGACCCCCGATCAGACCGCGGCCGCGACCTCGCCTGGAGCGTCGTCGTTCCCGGCTGCGTCGTCGCCTTCGGCATCGTCGTTCCCGCCCGCGGCCTCGATCTCGGCGGCGAGCTTCGCGGCCTCGGCGTCGCCCTCGGCCTCCGCGGCGACGATCGCCGCGTCGGTGACGATCGAGCGCGCGAGCAGCAGCAGCGCCGTCCCTGCGCCCGCGAGCAGGAACACCGCCGGCAGCCCGAGCGCCTGCCCGATGAGCCCGCCCAGCAGCGCCCCGATCGGCTGCGATCCCCAGGCGAGCAGCCGGTAGCTCGCGTTGACGCGCCCGAGCAGCGCGTTGGGCACGATCCGCTGCCGGAGCGACACCGTGACGACGTTCCACATCACGCTCCCGAACCCGGCGAGCGCGAACGCCGCCCCGACGACCCACGGGTTCGGCGTGAGCCCGGGGATCGCCGTCGACACGGCGCTCACGAGGACGGCCGCCGAGAGCAGCGTCGCGCGGCCGAGCCGCTTCTCGACTCGCTCCACGAGGAACGACCCGAGCAGGCTGCCCACGGCGAGCGCCGTCATCAGGACGCCGAACCCGAACTCGTCGAGACCCATCGGCCCGGGTGCCACGGCGTACAGCACGAAGATCGCGAACGCCGCCGAGCTCGCGAGGTTCATGACGCCGACCATCAGCGCGAGCGTGCGCAGCAGCCGGTGGGCGAACAGGTAGCGCAGGCCCTCGCGGATGTCCGCGACGACGCTGGGACGGGGACCGGGCGCCGCGGCGGGCCTGAAGTTCCCAACGAGCAGCGTCAGCGACACCGCGGCGACAGCGAACGCCGCGGCGGAGCCGACGAACGCGAGCGCGATGGCGATGCCGGCCAGGATGCCGCCGAGCGGCGGCCCGACGAACTGGTTCATCGTGAGCTCGGCCGCGTAGAGCCGCCCGTTCGCCTTCGAGAGCTGATCGCGCTCCACGATCGACGGCATGATCGACTGGGCGGCCGTGTCGAACAGGGTCTCGCCGACGCCGAGGACGAACGCCGCGACGTACAGCATCGCCAGCGTGTCCGTGCTGGTGACCACTGCCACGGCGATGGTCAGCGAGATGATCGTCCGCAGGACCGCGACGAGGACCATCGTCCGGCGGCGGTCGAGCCGGTCCGCGAGCGCGCCCGCGAACAGCACGAACACGAGCCAGGGGAGGCGGCCGACGACCGCGACGCCCGCGATCAGCACCGGCGAGTCCGTCAGCCGCACCGCGAGCAGCGGGAACGCGATCCAGAACACGCCGTCCGCGAGGTTCGAGGCGGCCGAGGACGCCCAGAGCTTCCAGTAGTTGGCGGGCAGGCCGCGGCTCGTGGTCATCGGTTGAGAGTAGCCAACTGGTTGACGAGAGTCAACCAGTGAACGTATCGTGGCGTCATGCAACGCCGCCCGGCCACCCGAGCGGAGGCCCGCGCCCTCGCGAACCCGTTGCGCCTGCGGATCCTCCGCCTGTGCCTCGATCGCTCGATGACGAACGAGGAGCTGGCCGCGCGCCTCGGCCGTGACGCGGGTTCGGTGCTCCATCACGTCCGTGTGCTCGTCGAGACCGGCTTCCTGGCCGCAGAAGAGGAGCGACGGGGGGCGAGGGGGAGCGTCGAGCGCCCCTACCGGTCGACCGGCAAGTCGTGGACGCTCGACGTGAGCGACGAGGAGAAGAGCGCAGCGCGCACCGGCCCCGGGATCGCCGCGGTGATCGACGCCTTCAAGGCCGAGGTCGGCGAGGTGCCCCAGGAGGGGGTCGTGGAGCTGTCCCGCCTCGCCGCGCGGCTGCAGCCGGAGGCGCGCGATGCGTTCGCGGAGCGGCTGCATGCACTGGTCGAGGAGATCGTCGCCGCCGACGACCCGGACGGCGAGCCGTACGGGTTCCTGTTCGGGATGCACCGGCGGGCGGAGTAGCGGGCGTAGGCTGGCGCCATGCAGCAGCGACGGCTCGGGGCGACCGGCCTCGCCGTGACGCCCGTCGGTCTCGGGCTCGCGGCCCTCGGCCGGCCGGCGTACATCACGGCCGACCGCGACCGCGACCTCGGCGCGGACCGCAGCCTCGAGGCGATGGAGGCGCGCTGCCACGAGGTGCTGGACTCCGCCTGGTCGACGGGCATCCGCTATCTCGACGCCGCGCGCTCCTACGGCTACGCGGAGCGCTTCCTCGCGTCGTGGCTGCGCGCGCGGGCGATCGATCCGGCGACCGTGACGGTCGGCTCCAAGTGGGGCTATCGCTACGTCGGTGAGTGGCGGATGGACGCACCGGTCCACGAGGTGAAGGACCACTCGCTCGCGATGCTCCGCGCCCAGCTCCCCGAGTCCCGTGAGCTGCTGGGCCCGTGGCTGCGCCTGTACCAGGTCCACTCGGCGACGCTCGAGAGCGGCATCCTCTCGGATGCGCGGGTGCTCGCGGAGCTCGCCCGGCTCCGCGCCGACGAGGGCCTCGTCATCGGCCTGAGCGTGAGCGGCCCCCGACAGGGCGAGGTCGTCCGGGCCGCGCTCGAGGCCCACGTCGACGGCGTCCATCCCTTCGCCTGCGTCCAGGCAACGTGGAACCTGCTGGAGCCGTCCGCCGGTCCGGCGCTCGCGGAGGCGCACGACGCCGGCTGGGGCGTCATCGTCAAGGAGGCGCTCGCGAACGGCCGGCTGCTCGAATCGCCATCGATCGTGGCGGCGGCGCACGATGCCGGATGCGGGCCCGATGTCGTGGCGCTCGCGGCGGTGCTCGCCAACCCGTGGGTCGACGTGGCGCTCTCTGGCGCGGCGACGCCGGCGCAGATGGCCTCGAACGCGTCCGCCGCAACGCCGGACGGTGCGCTGGTCGCCGCGGTCGCCGGACTGCCGCGGTTCTCCGAGCGGCCCGACGCCTACTGGGCGGCGCGGGCGGCCCGCGCCTGGACCTGAGCGGGAGACGGCCCGACCGGATGCGGTCCCGCGGTGGCCATCGGACGCCGGACATGACGACGCCCCGTCCGGGGGACGGGGCGTGTCCGGTGTGGCGCGGGCGAGCCCCGCGCCGGGTCAGATGGGACGGACCGACGCGATGCCCGCGAACGCGAGCGCCGCGACGGCCAGCACGCGCACGAGCGCGTCGAGGCGCGGGCGGGCCGTAGCCACACCAACCTCCTGACTTCGGCAACCCGGCTGACTCACGTCGGCGTTGTGCTCCACCGACCCGAGTCCCGTGGCTTTGCGTCCCCGGGTCACCCCGGGTTTGCCCTTGTCGGCCAGCCTCCTGGCTGGGACGGCTCTCGCCGTCTGCACCGGACTGTAGAGGCCCGTACGCGCGGCGTGCACCCTCCAAGCCGTCCCGGCATCGGGCCGTACCTTGGGACGGTCCTGCCCCGGGACCGCCCTCGCCCGCCTCGGCGCAGCGGCGACCTGACATACGATCCTGCCGTTGACCGCGACGGGCCCCGCACGGGCCGGCGTGCGGCGGAGGAGGACCCGATGGAAGCCACGGCCCTGGGCATCGTCGCCCTGATCGTCGCCGGGGCCATCGCCGTCGTGGTCCCGTACGTGTACCTGTCGCCGGGACGCGCGCTGCGCAAGCAGTTCGTCGCGCTGGGCTCGCTCAAGGGCAGGACCCGGCGCGAGATCGTCAAGGCCGTCGGGGAGGCGAGCCAGGAGACGGCCCTGCCCGACGGGCGGACGCTCCTCCAGTGGCGCGCGACCGGCTACCACATCGCCCTCGTGTTCGCGAAGAACGGCCGCTGCGACGGCGTCACCCACGAGAACGGCCGACGGGTCGTCGGGCGCGCGTAGGCCCGGCAGGCCCGGCTCAGGCGGTCAGGGCCGGTTCGCCCACAGCCACTCGCGGAGGCTGCGCCCCGACTGCGTCACGAGCGCGGCACGCTCCCGGCCGACGTACCGGAAGTGCCACGCCTCGGCGCGGTAGCAGGTGAACTCGGGACTCCGGTCCGCCGGGTACGACAGCACGAACCCGAAGCCGGGGGCGTGCGCGGCCAGCCAGTCGAGGTCGCCGGTGAAGTCGATCGTCGTGCCCAGCTGGTGCTCGCTGTGGCCGGGCCGGGCGACCGTCAGGCGGGCCGCGTCCTCGCCGTAGCCCTTGACGTAGCTCTCGTAGCTCAGCACCTGCTGGTCGTAGCTCCGGTACGCGGAGTCCACGCCGATCGTGACGCCGTCGGCCGTCGCCGCCGTGGCGAGCGCGCGCAGGTCGTCGATGACCAGCGAGCGCACCTTGCCGCGTCCCTCGATCCCGGCGTCCGTGACCGGCACGAGGCCCGTCGGCGCGTACGCCGCCGGGAGCATCAGCGTCGTGTCCAGGATCGTGGATGCCCAGTCGTCCGGGCCCTGGTCGGGTGCCGGCTCGTCGCCGTAGGCGCACGCAGGGAGGTCCGCGTCGGCGCGGGGCCCGCGGTCGGACGGCGAGGGGACGTCCGGGGCGGACGTGAGCGCGGCGACGCCGCCCTCGGGGTCCGCGGTGATGGGGGACGGCCTGCCGAAGGCCGCGACGACGACGAGGACGCCCAGGGCCGCGAGGATCGCGGGGCCGATGAACCGCCGCGGCCCTCGCGGGCTGCGGGTCGGGTGCGCTCCGGCGCGGTGCGCCATCTGGCGTCGCATCGACCGCCATGGTGGCACAGCGGGTGGGGTCGCGCTCGACGCGGGAGCCCGTGGGTGGTATCCCACGGGTGACGACCCGCGCTCCCGTTGGAGATCCCGATGAGCCAGCAGAACTCGTTCGCCTACATCAACGACCTCTCCGCCGAGGAGGAGCGCCTGTACGCGAAGGCGGGTGACGGGTCCGGCCTGTCGGCCGCCGAGCGCGCCCGCCTCGATGAGATCAGGGTGGAGCTCGACCGCTGCTACGACCTGCTCCACCAGCGCCAGGCGCGGGCGGATGCCGGCCTCGACCCGGCCGCGGCGAGGCTCCGGTCCGCGAGGA
Source organism: Chloroflexota bacterium (assembly GCA_025935655.1). Lineage (GTDB taxonomy): Bacteria > Chloroflexota > Limnocylindria > Limnocylindrales > CSP1-4 > CAIXZV01. The sequence goes on from JAICUV010000020.1 coordinate 6,912, forward strand.
CCGTGGAGGGCTACGAGCAGTAGCCGCATCGCCGGCTCGGCCGGCACCGCCCGTCACGCCCCGGCGCCCGCACCGCCGGGCGATCTGTAATGCGCCCGTATCTTGGTTTTCGGCGCGGCCGTTGGCATCCTGACCCAGATCTTCACCCGAGGGCACTGAGGGCGCGCTCACCGAATGGATGTCGTCACGCTGCTGATCGCCGCGGCGTTCTACCTGCTCTTCGCGGCCTCGATCCGGCGCTGGACCCAGCATCGCGCAGCCCTGGAGCTCGCGGTCGTGCTCGTGTTCAGCAGCACCGCCGCGATCTTCGCCGCGAGCATGATCAACCAGGTCCTGCCGGGCCTGTCGCCGTTCCTGACGCCGCTCGCCACCATCCTGCTCGTGGCGCAGCCCGCGCTGATGATGCGGCTCGTGGGGCTGATCGTCAGGCTCCCGCGCTGGGCCGTCCCGCTGGCGTTCGGCGGGGCCGCGGTGGCGATCACGGCGTTCTACGCGACCAACCGCAGCGTCGCGTCGGTCCTGTTCCTCGTCGGGTACTTCGCGCTGACCGAGGCGATCGCCGCGTCGATCCTGTTCGCGGAGAGCCGCCGTCGGCTGGGGCTGCCGCGGATCCGGCTCTCGGCGGCCGCCGCGGCCTCGATCCTGTTCGGCATCTCGATCTTGATCGCGGGCCTGGGAGCCGCGGCCCGCGGCGGGTCTGGCTCGGGCCCCGAGGTCACCGTCGCCTCGCGGCTCGTCGCGCTCGTCGCCGGTGGCGGCTACCTCGCGGCGTTCGTGCCGCCGCGCTGGCTGCGCGACGTCGTCCACCGGGCGATGGCGTTCGACCTCCTCAAGTCGGTCGTCGGGTCGCCGACCGGCACCGACCAGCAGGTGCTGTGGAACTCGCTCGCGACCTCGGCGGCGACGATCCTCGGCGCGCGCCGGGTGATCGTCCGGGACGGCGACACGGTGCTCGGCGAGGGACCCGCACCCGCGAGCAGCACCGGCGGCTCGGCCGACGCCACGTGGGCGACGCCGCGTGAGCTCAGCATCCCGATCACCAACGAGGGCCGCACCGTGGCGACCCTGTCCGCGGATCTCGGCGGCCGGCCGCTGTTCATCGAGGACGACGTCACGCTCATCGCCCTCCTCGGCTCGCTGACGGCGCTCGCGGTCGAGCGGGAGGTCGCCGTCGCGACCCTCACGGAGGCCGCGCTCGCGTTGGACGAGGCCGATGCCGTCCGCGCCAGCGAGGCCCGCTTCCGCAGCCTGCTGGAGGCGGAGCCGAACGCGATCCTCAGCCTGGACGGCCAGGGCGTCATCCGGTGGGGGACCAGGACCGCGGCCGAGATGTTCGGGACCGACGCGACCAAGCTCGTGGGCCGCCGCCTCGACGAGCTCATCCTGCCGTCGGGCGGCATCCGCGGCCTGCAGGCGGCCGAGGGCGGCGTCAACCGCGCCCAGGGAACGGGGCGGCGGCGTGACGGTCGGACGTTCCCGGTCGAGGTCGCCACCTCCCCGTTCACGTTCGACGGCGAGCCCTCGTTCCTCGTCGTCGTGACCGACATCACCTGGCGCCACGAGGCCGACGCACTCCGCGACCGGTTCATCGGGGTGCTCTCGCACGAGCTGCGCACCCCGGTCACGTCGATCTTCGGCGGCACGCAGGTGCTGCTCACCAAGGGCGCGCGGCTCGACGACGCGACCCGCAACGAGCTGCTGGTGGACGTCGCCGGCGAGGCGGACCGTCTCCAGCGGATGATCGAGAACCTGCTGATCCTCGCGCGCGTCGAGCGTGGCGCCGACGTGCTGGAGGTGAGCCCCGTCCTGCTCCACCGGATGCTGCCAGGGGTCATCGAGCGCGAGCGGGAGCAGGCCGTGGGCGTGACGATCACGGCCGACATCCCGACCTCGCTGCCGCTCGTGGCCGCGGACGAGGAGTCGCTCTCGCTCGTGGTCCGCAACCTGCTCTCGAACGCCGAGAAGTACGCGGGCCGGGGCGCGAACGTCCACGTCGTCGTCACCGTCGACGGACCCGCCGCGGTCACCATCCGCGTCCTGGACGACGGGCCCGGGCTCGACGCGGGCGAGGCCGCCTCCCTGTTCGACCTCTACTACCGCTCCGAGGCGACCCAGTCCGCGCCGGGATCTGGAATCGGCCTGTTCGTGTGCCGCGAGCTGGTGCGGGCGATGGGCGGACGGATCTGGGCCACGCCGCGTGAGGCGGGCGGCGCGGAGTTCGGGTTCACGCTCCCGATCTGGGTCGACGAGCCCGTCGCCGAGACCCCCGGGCAGGCCGCGGTGTCATCGCGTGCGGCGTCGGCCGCGGCGGGCGAGATCCTGCCGATCACCTGACGCCCACCGGGCGGCCTCAGATGCCGTTGATCATCGTCGCGATCCCGTCGGCCACGTACTGGACGGACAGCGCCGCGAGGATCAGGCCCAGCAGCCGGGTCACGACGTTGATGCCCGTCTGGCCGAGCAGCTTCGCGATCCGGGGAGCGAGCCGCAGGAACAGGTAGGCGAGCGCGAGCACCGCGGCGCCCGCGGCGAGGATGACCCCGAACGCCTCGGTGCTGCCGCCGGTGTCGCCCGCGAGGATCAGCACGCTGGCGATGGTCCCCGGGCCGGCGATGAGCGGGATCGCGAGCGGGAACACCGAGATGTCGTCCCGTCCCTGCGACTCGGCGACCTCCTCCGGCGTCTCGCGGCGCACCTGCGCGTAGACCATGTCCAGCGCGATGCGGAACAGGAGGATGCCGCCCGCGATGCGGAGGGCGGCCACCGAGATCCCCAGGTACGACAGCAGCGGCCCGCCGATGAACGCGAACACGAACATGACGCCGCCCGCGATGAGGACCGCCTCGCGCGCGATCCGGGCCTGGGCGGCGTGGGAGCGGGTGCCGGCCAGCGCCACGAACATCGGCACGAGGCCGATCGGGTCCACCACCACGAACAGGGTGGAGAACGCCTTGAGGGCGAACTCGGGGCTGGGCATCCCCCGCATGATCGCACCGGTCGGAGGGGTTGCGATCGAGGCCGCGACGCCTAGACTGCCGGTCGTGGACGAGCGTTCCAGCGAGGAACAGTGGCGGGAGATCCTGACCGGCTCCGCGCCCGAGATCCAGCGCCTCCGCCGGGTGTTCCGGGCCGTGCCGGCCGCGCCGCGCTGCAAGCTGTGCCACGCCCCGTACCGTGGCGCAGGCGGCTTCGTCCTCAGACCCTGGTTCGGGCCGTGGGAGCGCAACGCCCAGCTGTGCAAGGCCTGCTTCCGGGGGCTCAACAGGATCGGCATCGGCGGCGCCGAGGTGGAGCTGTCGATGCTGTTCGCGGACATCCGCGGCTCCACCGGGCTCGGCGAGCGGTTGCGCCCGGCCGAGTTCACGGCGCTCCTCCAGTCCTTCTACCGCCTCGCGGCCGATGCGATCGTGGCCGAGGGCGGGATCGTGGACAAGTTCGTGGGCGATGAGGCGATCGGGCTGTTCATCCCCGGCTACGCGGGTCACGGTCACGCGGCGGCGGCGATCCGCTCGGGCCGGCGGCTGCTCGCGGCCGTGGCCGCCGCCGACGCGTCGACGGCAGGCCCGATCCCGGTCGGCGCCGGGGTCCACACGGGCGAGGCATTCGTGGGCACCGTGGGGTCCAGCGACCAGATCTCCGACTTCACCGCACTCGGCGACTCGATGAACACGACCGCGCGGCTGTCGTCGCTCGCGGCGGCCGGGGAGCTGCTCGTCTCCGTGGACGCCCTGCGGGCGGCGGGCGCGGACCGCAGCGGGGTGGGGGAGCCAGGTGGCGAGCTCCGCACGGTGGAGGTCCGCGGCCGCGAGGCGCCGCTCGAGGTCCTCTCGATCCGGGTCACGCCGACCGCGTAGGCACGTCCGGGTGGCTCAGGCTCGCGCGTACACGAGCGTCTGCCAGATGCGGCCCTTGTGCCCGCTCGCCGGGACGAGGCCCGCCGCCGCAACGACCTCGGTGATGGCGTGCGTGCGATGGACGTACGTGAGCAGCGGCCGCTTCCCGAGGCTTGCGACACGGTTCTCGAGCGCGATGAACGCCCGGATCCAGGCGTCGTCCCGTGGCACCACGAGTCCCAGTCGTCGGCGCGCCCGGGTCGCCGCGAGCGTCACGAGACGGTCCATGTCCGGGTAGCAGCACACGACGCGGTCGAGCGCCACGAGGTCCGCCTCGGGGATCGCGTCGCCGAGGGCGACGGCATCGCCCTTGAGGTACGTCACGCGATCCGCGATCCCGCGTCGCGCCGCCTCGCCCTGCGCCGCCTCGAGGTACGGGCCGGACGCATCGACGTCGACGGCCGACGCAGCCCCCTGGGCCAGCAGCGCGTGGTGGACCGCGCCGACGCCGGCGCCGATGTCGAGCACGGTGAGGCCATCAACGCCGTCCGCGGCGAGCTCCGCGATCAGGCGCGACGACCAGCCGCGGGGCCCGTCGCGGCGGTAGGCGCGCAGCTGGTCACGGGCCCGCTTCGCGTCGAAATGGTCGTCGTAGACCGACGGATCGCAGCAGTCCATCGGGCGCATCCTACGCGCCGGATCGCGATCGCTGATAAGGTGCCGCCCGCAACCGTTCAACGACAGGGGCCTGAAAACCACATATCGCCGCCCTGGCAGGGACTCCCTTGCCGTGCGGTCGACGCACCTGTCGATCGTTGCCGTGCTCCGCGCACCCCAGTGCGCCGCGGGCCCACCCTCTCCCGTGCCGGGCGGCACTATCCCATCGCCGCGGCGGTCGTCCCGTCGCGTCCTGGCAGAGAGGAGCACCTTGGGCTTCCACCTCCACGGCCCCAGGGCCATCGCGCTCGCGACGTCCATCGCCGTCATCGGCATCGCCGTTCCTGCCGCGCTCGTCGCGGCCACGCCGGCCGGGTCCCCGACGCTCGAGCCGGCCGCGTTCTCCAGGGTCGTGGTCGCCCCGGCCCCTGCAGGCCCGGTCTTCGCGTCCCGCGTCCCGTCCACCGAGCTCCGCGACGACGCCGCGCCGGCGGCGTCCTCGGAGACCGTCATGGCGCTGGCGACGATCCGCACCCGGACCGCGAAGCTCCACGCGGACGCCGCCACGACGGTCGTGCGCCACGTGCCCCGGTCGAAGGCACGGGCGTCCGTGGGCGGTTCCCGCGTCACGTTTGCCAGTGGCTCCTCGGCCGCGCGGAACCGCGTCGTCCAGATCGCGCTCGCGCAGCTCAACGACCGCTACGTCGCCGGCGGCACCGGCCCCGACACCTTCGACTGCTCCGGGCTCGTGCGCTACGCGTACAACCAGGCGGGCGTCGGCGGCGCGCTCGGCGGCGGCCACTCTGCCTCCGCGATGCTCGCGTGGGGCCGCAGCATGGGCCTCACCTCGCGCACGAACGGCCGGGTCGGGGACGTCGTCATCTACGGCGACGGGTCGCATGCCGGGATCTACATCGGCGGTGGCAGGATCGTGAGCGCGCTGAACCCGAGCCAGGGGATCCGCGTGACCGGCCTGTACGCGCTCGGCGCGCCGTTCACGGCGTTCATCCACACCCGAATCTAGCCCGCCGTCCGCGGCCTCCTGCCCAGCACGCCGGCCGCGAGCGGCCGGCGGCGACGGGATGGCGCGGCGGCCACGAGGACGGTCAGCCGGCCTGCCTGGCGAGCGACGCGAGGATGGCCGCCGCCTGCTCGCGATCCTTGTCGTTGGGGTGCTCGTGGTCGGCCATGATCCCGCAGTAGACGTCGTGGATCGCCTGGCTCATCGTGTCCCTGCTCGCGACGGCGTAGCCCTGCTCCGTCAACGCGCTCATCGCGGCATCCGGGTTGGCGTGGTGCATGGCGCTCTCGAGGGCATCGCGCATCGTGGTCATCGGGGACACCTCCTGTCCGCGCAATCTACGCGGGCGACGCCGCGCATGTCACTACCCGTCTCGCCACGTCTCCGTGATGGGGGCGTGCTCGAGGGCGGCGCTCCGGCCCTCGTCGGGCGCCGGGTCAGGGGAGGACGTTGACGCTGCCGCCGTCGAGCCGCCGCAGCACCTCGAAGTGCCGTCGATCCAGCGTGACGATCTCGGCCGTGCCATGCCTCGCGGCGAGCACGACGAGCGAGGCGTCGGTCACCCCGATCGCCTGGTCCGCGTAGCGTTCGACGAGCCTGCCCGCGGCCGCAAGGTCCTCGGGTCCGACGACGGCGAGATCCCACGCCCCCGAGGCCAGCTGCGCGAGGACGGCGAGCTCCGCCTCGATCCCGTGGCGCGTCGCGACGAGGTAGTCGAGCTCCGCGATCACATACGGCGAGACGACCAGCGGGTCCGTCGAGCCGTCGATGACGGCCGCGACGGCAGCGTGGTCCGGCTCGTTGCGGTCGAAGTAGACGAGCAGCGCGCTGGTGTCGACGATCACCGTTCGCCGAAGCCCCGCAGATGCGCGTCCGCGTCGCGCGCGACGGGCATGGTTCCGCCGAACAGTCCGCCCTGCGGTCTCGGTCGATCCCGTTCGACCTCGTGGAGGATCGAGGTCCTGATGACCTCCGCCTCGGACACCCCGCGCGCCTGGGCGACGCGACGCAGCGCGGTCTTGAGCTCAAGGGGCAGGTAGACGGTCGTCTTGTCCATCGACGTATGGTACCACCGGTGGCACCAGCTCGCCAGGCCTCCACGCGCATAAGGCAGCCGACCGGACGACTCCGCGACTTTGAGGTAGGGACCGGCCGCGGCCTTGGGCGGGCGCCCGATGGCCGGGCGGGCGGCCGCGGCCAGCATGCAGACATCGAGATGCCGGCGCGCCCAGCCCGAACGGATCGGCGGCGACGGCGGCAAGGAGGATCAGATGTCCGCAGCGCCCCGGTCCATCCAGGCAGCCCCCAGCCTCCGCCCGCTCATCGCCGCCTTCGCGGCGATCCTGCTGGTCGTGGCCCTCGCCCTCGCGCTGGCGTACGGCCAGCTCGCCGGCTCGAAGGCGGTCACCGCGCCGCTCAGCGTCGGCGCCCAGTACGCCCACGATCACGGCTGGAGCACCGCTCCCGCGGCCGGCGCCGCGCCGGTCCTGCACGATCGCGGCTGGGCTACCGACGAGTCCACGCGGTCCGTCCCGGCCGACAGCGGCACGGGCGGCGGCAACGGCACCCGCTTCGCGCGGTGACGCTCGCCGCGGCCGGGCGCGCGCCCGGCATGCCCGCCGACGACGAGACGCCGTCCCCCTTGGGGGGCGGCGTCTCCGCGTGTCCATCGCCGATCGCGCGCTGCCCATTGAGTGGCCTCGTACCATCCACGACATGGCGAGCCGGACCTCGAGCGCGGTCCTCGTGGGTCGCGACCGGGACGTGGACACTCTGCAGGGGGAGCTGGACGCGGCCGCGTCGGGTGCGCCGCGGTTCGTGGTCGTCCTCGGGGAGGCGGGGATCGGCAAGTCCCGGCTTGTCCACGAGGCGATGGCGGCCGGGGACGACGAGCGCCTGGTGCTCACCGGCGAGTGCCTGGACATCGGGCCCGCCGGGCTCCCCTACCTGCCGATCGCGGCCGCGTTGCGGGCCCTGGCGCGGGCCGTGTCGCCGGATCGGCTGGAGCAGCTCCTGGGCGCCGGTCGCGCGGAGCTCGCGGCGATCGTGCCGGAGCTCGGCAGGGAGGGCGTCGCCCCGCCGCTGGACGCGACGGGCGCCGCGAACCTTCCCTCCGGCCTCGCCCAGGCCCGGCTGTTCGAGCGCATCCTCGGCCTGTTCGGGGCACTCTCGGCGAGCGGCCCCACCGTCCTCGTCATCGAGGACGTCCACTGGATCGATCGGGCGACGCGGGACCTGCTGACGTTCCTGTCCCGGAACCTCACTACGGAGCGCCTCGCGATCGTGCTCACGTGCCGCGTCGACGACCTGCCACGCGGACACCCGATCCTCGCCTGGCTGGCGGAGCTGGAGCGGATGCCGGCCACGGTCGTCCTGGAGCTCGGGCGGCTCGACCGCGAGGCCGTGCAGCGCCAGCTCACCCTGATCGCGGGCCGCGACCCTGGGGCCGGGATGCTCGACCGCGTCTGGCGACGCTCGGACGGCAACCCGTTCCTCGTCGAGGAGCTGTTCGCGGCGGGCGAGACCAGGGGCCCGCGGTCCGTGGTGGAGGTCCTGCTCGCGCGCGTCTCGCGCTTGGACCGCGCGGCGCGCTCGATCGTGGACGCGGCCGCCGTCGCGGGCCGGCCGGTGGACGATCGACTGCTTGCCGCGGTGCTCGAGGTCTCGGATGCGCAGATCGACGACGGCCTCCGGGCGGCGATCGACGACCGGGTCCTGGAGCACGACCCCGCGGCCGGCTACCGCTTCCGCCACGAGCTGCTGCGCGAGGTCGTGGAGGCGGAGCTGCTGCCGGGTGCCCGCCGCCGCCTGCACGAGCTGTTCGCGCGTCGTCTCCAGGCGCACCCGGAGCTCGCGGACACGAGCCCTGTCGGCGCCGCCGCCGAGCTCGCCCACCACTTCGCGGAGGCCGGGCTGGCCGAGGAGGCGTACACGCACCTCGTCCGGGCGGCCGATGCCTCTGAGGCAGTGCACGCGTACGCGGACGCGCACCGGGCGCTCGAACGCGCGATCGCGCTCGAGCCCCGGCTGTCGCCCACCGCCGACGACGCGGCCCGCAGACTCGACCTCCGCCGGCGCGCGGCGGACGACGCGGACCTGGACGGCGAGTTCGCGCGTGCCCTGGAGCTCACGCGCGAGGCGCTGGCGCTCGTGGACGCCGTCGCGGACCCCGTCGCCGCCGGGACGCTCCACTCGCGTGTGGGCTATCTCCAGTGGAGCCTGGGCGACAGCACCACGGCGCTCGACGCCCATCGCGAGGCCGTCCGGCTCGTCCCGGCCGAGCCGCCGACCGCGGAGCGTGCGCGCGTCCTGGCCTCGCTCGGGGGCGCGCTCATGGGCGCGGGCCGGTGGGCCGAATCGCGCGAGGTGTGCGAGGCCGCGATCGCGTGTGCAAGCGTCGCCGGCGCCGCGGCCGAGGAGAGCCGGGCCCGGAACATGCTGGGGTCTGACCTCGTGGCGCTCGGCGACATCGATGGCGGGATCGCCCAGCTGCGCGAGGCGTGCCGGCTGGCCGACGACACGGGCCAGGCCCACGTCCACATCGTGGGGCACTACAACCTCGCCCTGAACCTCGCGACGGCCGATCGCCTCGACGAGGCCATCGACGCCGCCGAGGCGGGCCGCCGGGCGGTGGAGGAGAGCGGCCTCCAGCGACGCTTCGGGCAGGATCTCGCCGCGATCACCGGCGACGTGCTGCTGCGCCTCGGACGCGTGGACGAGGCGCTCGAGGTCGTGGAGGCGGGTCTCGCGCTCGCGCCGGGCGCGGCCGCGGGCGTCTACCTGGCCGCGGTGCGGGCCCGGATCGCGGGCATCCGCGGCGAGATCGACGACGTGGAGCGCCGGGTCGGCGGCCTGGACCTCGCGGCGCTGGACCCGGACGTCGCCGCGTACGTCGCCGCCGTCCGCTCCGAGGCGCTCGCCTGGGCCGACCGGCCGGACGAGGCGCTCGCGGTCGCCGAGGCCGGCCTCGCCCAGCTCGAGGGGCTCGACGACGTCCTGTGGAGTGCGCCGCTCGTGGCGCTCGGTCTCCGGGCGTGCGCGGAGCTGGTCGAGGCCGCGCGCGCGCGCCGGACGGGGTCGACGCTGGACTCGGCGATCGCCCGCATGGAGCCGCTTCGCGGCCACCTCGAGCGGCTCACGCCGCGGGTCACGACGCCGAGCGGGCGGGCGTGGGTCGCCAGCGCGCGCGGCGAGCTGTCCAGGGCGACGGGCATCGCCGCGCCGGACGACTGGCGCACGGCCGCCGCCGCGTTCGACGCGGTCCCGGATCCGATCGACGGCGCGTACGCGCGCTTCCGCGCGGCCGAGGCCGCGCTCCGGACGGAGGGCGTACGTGCCGACGTCACGGCGCTGGTCCACGAGGCCGCCGCGGTCGCGGACGCCGCCGGGGCGAGACCGCTCGCGGCCGCGGTCGCGACGCTCGCGGCACGTGGCCGGCTGGCGCCGCGGCCCAGCGACGCCGTCCCGGCCGAAGACGCCACGGCGTCCGCCCCGACCACCCAGGCGGCCGGAGCCGACCCTCGGGCGGCGGCGCTCGCGCTCGGGCTGTCGACGCGCGAGATCGAGGTGCTGGAGCTCGTGGCCGCGGGGATGTCCAACGGGGAGATCGCCGAGCGCCTGTTCATCACGCGCAAGACGGCGAGCGTCCACGTGACGCACATCCTGGACAAGCTCGACGTGCCGAACCGGGTCGGCGCGGCGATGGTCGCCGCACGGATCGGGCTGGGCGGGGGCGGCGAGCCGGAGGGCCCGGACGCCCCGTCACCGCGATGACGGGTGCGGGTCAGCTGGCGGGCGGCGGACCCGGCTCCTCGGACCATACCTGCACGATGACCTTGCCATCCTCCTTCTCGGCGCCCACGAGGATGTCCTTGATCACGCGCTTCGAACCCGCGTTCTCCGCCATCGCGTCCGTGATGCACGAGAGCAGCTGGCCGGGCTCGTCGTCCAGGAGGCAGCGCTTCGGCCGCACCAGTCGCGGCTGGTAGTCGAGCGAGAGCGCCGCCATCGCGGCGTCCTCCTGGCCGTCCTCCACGGCGAACACGAACTCACCGCCGGACTCCACGTAGCCGCCACCGGCGGCAACGAGGTTGATCTTCGCGTCGGCGAGGACCTGGAGGAACTCGGCGAGGTTGGGCGGTGACTTGGCCGGGACCGCTCGAATCTGCAGATGCACGGTCGACCTCCTGCTGCACTGGGGCGCGGGATCGTTCCCTCGGCATCGCGCAGCCTCTTCGTTTCCGCTGCCGACGTCAATGGGGAACCGCGCCGTCACGAGGGCGGCGCGGTTCGTCACCCGGTCCCCGAGACCCGGACGAACGTCCGGCACGTGCGGCATCACGCACCGGCGGTGGCGCTCCCCGCGGGGCTCGAGGGCCAGATGGTCCCGAACAGCCGGGTCACGCGCTCGCGGAACCGGACGGCGTCGATCGCGCCCGATCCCCTGGTCGATCCGGCCTGCCGGACCAGTCGCTGGCGGTCGGCGTCGCGCTGGGCCTCGGCCATGCGCAGCTTCGTGAGCTCGTACATCGTCTCCGGGTGGTACATGGTCGTCGCTCCTTGTGGGTCGGCTGCCGTCATCGGCACTGACGGCATGCTGTGCCGCGGGGCCGGGCGTGCCATCGGGCACGAGCCGCAGGAGCGTGCGGGGGCGTGCCTCAAAGATCCTTCGCACGCCCCGCGCGATGCCTTATCGCCGGGCCGCTGCTATCGTCCGGGCGTGGGACTTGGCTTCGGACTCCTCAGCGCCCAGCTCCGGCCGGGCGAGACCGACTGGACGCGCACCTACGACGAGACGATCGCGCTGGCGGTCGAGGCGGAACGGCTGGGCTTCACCTCCGTCTGGACGACGGAGCACCACTTCGTCGATGACGGGTACATGCCCTCGCTGCTCGTCGTGAGCGCCGCGATCGCGCAGGCGACGTCCACGATCGGGATCGGCACCGGCGTCATCCTCGCGCCGATGCACCACCCGATCCGCCTGGCCGAGGATGCCGCCACCGTGCAGCTCCTGAGCCACGGGCGGCTCCTGCTCGGGCTGGGACTCGGCTGGTCCGAGGTGGAGTTCATCGGGCTCGGCGCGGACGCGCGACGCCGCGGCGCGGCGATGGACGAGATCCTGCGCATCCTCCCGCAGGCGTGGACGGGCGAACCGTTCACGTACGAGGGCTCGGTGTACACGCTGCCGACCGTCGGTGTCCGGCCCACGCCGTCCTCGAAGATCCCGGTGCTCGTCGGCGGCGGCGCGGAGCCCGCGATCCGGCGCGCCGCGCGCCTCGCGGACGGCCTGTTCGCGAATGCGCCGATCGAGAAGTTCCTCGAGGAGATCGGCTGGGTCCTGGACGAGTGCGCGAAGATCGGCCGCGACCCGGCGACGTTCCGGTTCATCCACTACTCGGTGCTGCTGCCCGGGCCGACGCGCGCGGCGGCGCTCGAGCGCTACCGCGACGCCCTGTGGGCCATGCAGTGGAAGTACTCGGACATGGAGGCGTCCGCGTCACGGCCCCTGCCCCCGCCGGCCGCGCCGGCGTTCACCAGGGACGTCGAGGACATGGTCGGCGGCCGGGCGACCTTCGCGGGACCGCCCGAGTCGCTGGTCGAGACGCTGCTCGACATCCGCGCCCGGGCCGGCGTGCCGGTGGAGTTCGTGAGCCGGAGCCACCTCCCGCTCCTCGAGTTCGCCGAGCAGCTCGACCTCATGGCCCAGCTCGCCGAGGGCGTCGCGCCGCACATCTGAGCCCGCCACGCAGCGGAGCGGCGGCCGACCCGCGGCCCGACTCGAGCTGCGCCCCGGCTCGACCTTCGCCGCCGCCGCTCGAGGTGCAGGCACAACCGGAGCGTGTATTGGTCGGCGGATCCGGCGTGCTGAGGACCGCCTACGCATGATGGTTGTGCCTGCACCCGGTCCGGCCAGGGACGCTCGGTCAACACACGTGGCAGTTGTGCCCGAGCCGCTGACACAAGTGAGTCACAGCACGCCCTGCGGTTTCCGGTGATGCCGGGACGCCCCGTGGCGCCCCGGCTACCGTCGGCGGAACGGACTGACGGTCAGGCGGCGGCGCCCTCCCGGTCGTTGGCCGCGCGGCGCTCGGGCTCCGGTACGTGCTCGGCCGCGACGGCCGGGGCGTCCCGGAACAGGAGGACCAGGCAGGCCGCGATCGCCGTGCTGCCGATCCCGACCACGAACGTGCTCGCGATCGCGATCGACAGTGCGGAGTGGATCGCGTCCACGATCGCCGGCACGTACGGCTCGACGAGGCCACGCACGTCCGCGGGCAGGCTCGCGAGGAGCGCCGCGCCAGCGTCGCCGACGCCCGTGAGCGCCTGCGTCGCGCCCGACTGCGCGAGCGCCGAACCGACCCCGGGCGGGACGCCCGCCGTCGACAGCGCGCCCGGCACCTCGCGGCCCATCGTGCTCGCGAACACGGTCCCGGTGATCGCGAGGCCCACCGTCCCGCCAACCTGTTGGAAGAACGACAGGTTGGAGGAGGCGGCGCCGATCTGGGTGACCGGCACGCTGTTCTGGACGACGAGCGCGAACACCGAGAACACGGGACCCATGCCCAGGCCCATGACGAACATCCACGCGTACAGGAGCGGCAGCGGCGTGTCGGCGCGGAGCTGGGTGAGCATCGCGAGCCCGGCGGCCACGAGCACGAGCGCGCTGAAGATGAGCAGCCGGTAGCGGCCGGTCCGCGCGACGACCTGGCCCGCCGCGATCGCGCTGACGATCACGCCGCCGAGCAGCGGCAGCATCTGGTAGCCGGAGATCGTGGCGGACGCGCCGCCAACGACCTGGAACCAGCGCGGCAGGAACACGACAACGGCCAGGAACCCGAACGCGGCGAGGAACACCGAGGCGACCGAGACCGTGAACGCGCGGTTGCGGAACAGCCCCAGCGGGACGATCGGCTCCGCGGCACGCGACTCGACGAACACGAAGCCCGCCAGGATGACGAGTCCCAGGAGGATGAGCCCGCCCACGGTCGGATCGACCCAGTCGGCCGACTGCTTGTTGGTGAGGCCCACGAGGATCGGGACGAGCGCGCCCGTGAACAGCGCCGCGCCGAGATAGTCGATCCGGGGCCGCGCGCCGGCCGGGTGGTAGGCCGGGAGATAGCGCCGGACCGTGAGCAGCACCGCGATGCCGATCGGGATGTTGACGAAGAACACGAACGGCCAGCCGACCGTGTCGGTGACCAGGCCGCCGATCGCAGGGCCGATGAGGCTCGAGAGCCCGAACACTGCCCCGAACAGCCCCTGGTACCGGCCTCGCTCGGACGGCGCGAACAGGTCCGCGATCACCGCCATCGCCACCGGGAACAGCGCGCCGGCGCCGAGTCCCTGCACGCCACGAGCGGCGACGAGCTGCCACATCTCGTTGGACAGCCCGGCCAGCAGCGAGCCGACCATGAATACGCTGATGCCGAACATGAGCACCGGGCGCCGGCCGAACAGGTCCGACAGCTTGCCGTAGATCGGGCCGCTGATCGTGGAGGTCAGCAGGTAGGCCGTGAACGCCCACGTGTAGAGCCCGTTGCCGCCGAGGTCGGTGATGATCCGGGGCAGGGCCGTGCCCACGACCGTCTGGTCGAGGGCGCCGAGGAAGACGCCCACCATGACCGCGCCGAGGACGCGCATGCGGACGGGGTGGGGGAGCTCGATCGGCGGCTTGTCCGCCAGACCGGCCCAGGTCTGCGTCGTCGCGTGGGACACCGGGAGCACCTCTCCTTCGCGATGGTTGATGTGCGGAGACTAGAGGCCCATTAGGCTTGTTTCGTGCCTAATGGATCGGTATCTTGGCCTCGAGATGTCGACCTCCGCCCGGCTCCTCCGGCTGCTCTCCCTGCTCCAGACGCCGCGCGACTGGACGGGGTCAGAGCTGGCGCAACGGCTCGAGGTCAGCCCGCGGACCGTGCGCAACGACATCGAGCGGCTGCGCGACCTCGGCTACCCGGTCCACGCGACGCGCGGCTCCGTCGGCGGGTACCGACTGGCGGCCGGCTCGTTGCTGCCGCCACTCCTGCTCGAGGACGACGAGGCCGTGGCCGTGGCGATCGGCCTCCGGACCGCGACGATGGGAGCCGTCACCGGAATCGAGGAGACGTCGCTTCGCGCGCTCGCGAAGCTCGAACAGGTCCTGCCGCCACGACTCGCCCGCCAGGTGGGCACGCTCCAGGACGTGACGCTCCAGGTCAACCGCCGGCGGACCGGCGCGACCGTGGACCCGGAGACGCTCACGACGATCGCGCGGCTCGCGCGCGAGCACTTCACGCTGCGCTTCGACTACTCGGACCGGCGGGAGACGGCCTCGCAGCGGCGGGTGGAGCCGTACCGGATCGTGCACGCGGGGCAGCGCTGGTATCTCGTCGCGTGGGACCTCGACCGCGACGACTGGCGCACGTTCCGCGTGGACCGGATGCGACCCGGAATGTCGCCCGGCGCGCGGTTCTCGCCGCGTCCGCTCACCGATGCCGAGGTCGAGGCGTTGGTGTCGCGTGGCGTGCCGCCCGAGGCGCGGACCCACCAGGCTCGCGTCGTGGTGCACATGCCGGCGGAACGGCTGGCGGAGCGGGTGGGGCCGTGGATCGGGACCGTCACCCCGATCGACGACGCGTCGTGCGCCCTGACCACCGGCGCCGAGCGGCTCGAGGACCTGGCGGCGTACCTGGGCCTGCTCCACGCGGACTTCCGGGTCACCGAGCCGCCGGAGCTCGTGGCGCAGCTGCGGGTGCTCGCCGCCCGGTTCGCGGCCGCCGCGGGGCCGGGTTAGGCGCCCGAGCTACAGGCTCGCCAGGTAGCGCAGCAGCGGCGTGCCCGTCGCGAACGTGTCCGCGAGGAGCACGGGGAGATCGGCGCTCATCGCCTCGTCGTCGGACAGGCGGCGGCCGAAGGTCACGTTCTTCTTGCGCAGCAGGTCCGCGGCCGGGTGGTCCGCGGGGTAGCCGGTGGGCACGCGCTTGAGGGACTCGCCGTCGTCGCCGACCGTGCCGAACGCCTCCACGAACGCGGGCGCCTCCACGATCCGGCGGAAGGCCTCGAGGTCGTCGACGATGCGGCGGCGGAACGCGTCGAGCCACGACTTCTCCGGGTGCCACACGCCGCCGCCGGCGTAGATCTCGCCCGGCTGGAGGTGGAAGTAGCCGCCGCCGGCGTGGACGTTGTCGGTGTGCGACCGGCTCGTCGCGGCATCGGCGCCGTCGCCGGCCCACCGGAAGCTCGCCGCAGCCGCCGTCTTGTACGGCGACTTGTCCTTCGAGAAGCGCGTGTCGCGGTAGATCCGGAACGGGGACCTCGCTGGGTCGGCGTGGAGCGGGATGTCGCGCGCCCGGAACTGCACCTCCAGGGCCTCGCACAGCTCCTCCATCGGCGTCTTGATCAGCCGCTCGAAGTCCGCCTTGCGCGGCTGGAACCAGTCGCGCGAGTTGTTCTGGGCGAGGTCTGCAAGGAACTGGATCGCCTCCTGTCGAAACCCTGTGAACGTCATCGCGCTGCCTCCGCCGGGATCACCCGGATCATCGCCTTGCCCTTCGTGCGGCCCTCGTGGACGTCGGTCAGCGCCTCGCGAACCTGGTCCAGCGGGTACGTGCGGTCGATCGCGGGCCTGAGCGCGCCCGCGAGGACGAGGTCCGTGAGCGTCTTCACGTCCGCCGACGCGAACGGCTTCCACCACAGCATCAGCCCCGCCTTGCGACTGCCTGCGAGGCTGGCGACGGGTCCCACGACGATGCCCTGGAGGAGGTCGACCGCGCCACCGCCGAGCGTCACGTAGCGGCCTCCCGGCCTGAGCGCACCACGCGCCGCGAGGATCGAGTGGTGGGAGTCCGCCGCGAGGATCCAGTCGTAGCGCTCATTGCCCTTCGTGAAGTCCACGGCGTGGTAGTCCAGGACGTGGTCGGCGCCCAGGGACCGCACGAACTCGGTCTTCTCCGCGCGGCAGACGCCGGTGACCTCGGCACCCATCCACTTCGCGAGCTGGACCGCGAACGGCCCGATGTTCCCGCTCGCGCCGTCGATGAGCA
>JAICUV010000039.1 GCA_025935655.1 Chloroflexota bacterium
GCTTGGGCACTTCGCCCGCGCGATCGCGGAGGCCCTGGAGCGCGAGGATCCCCGCATGGGGAAGCGCCGCCGCGGTCTCGAAGTCGATGCCGTCCGGGATCCGCTGGAACGCCCGCTGCGGGGCGGCGACGTACTCCGCGAACGAGCCCTGCCCGAACGGGAACAGGTCAGCGAACACCCGGTCGCCCGGTTTGAAGCGCGTCGCGCCCGGCCCCACCGCCTCGATGACACCCGCGACATCGCTTCCCAGGCGCGGGTAGCGCGGGCGGCGCAGGCCCAGGAACAGGCGAAGGAACCCGGGGCGCGGCCCCACCTGGTCGAGGTCGGCGCGGTTGACCGACGCCGCGTGGACGCGGACGAGGACCTGGCCCTCGCCGGCGACGGGCATCGCGACGTCCTCGACCCGGACCACCTCCGGGCCGCCGTAGCTGTGTCGCACCGCCGCCTTCATCGCGCGGAGCATACGGTGCGCACCGACGCGCACCTGCACATGGTTCGATGCGCATCGAATTGTTCGATGGCGATCGAACCATCCGCAGATGGGCTCGCGATGCCTCCGCCGAGGAGGTGCTAGCCGAACAGCGATTGCTGGCCGTAGCCGGGGGCGCGCTCGAGCTCGAGCATCCTGCGCTTGGTCGCGAGGCCACCCGGCGCCGAGAAGCCGTGGAGCGCCCCGTTCGCCGCGACCACGCGGTGGCAGGGGACGATGATCGGGAACGGGTTCCGGGCGAGGGCCGCGCCGACGTCGCGGGCGCCCTCGTGGTCGAGCCGACCCATCGCTCGGGCGACCTTGCCGTAGCTCCGGGTCGTGCCGGGCGGGATGTCGCGGGTCGCGGCGTAGACGGCGTGGCGGAGCTCGTCGATGCCGGCCTCGTCCAGGGGGATGTCGCGCAGATCGGCGGCGCGGCCGTCCAGCACCGCGCGCATCCCGTCGATCGCGCGGCGGACGAACGGCGGGACCGCGACGCCGTCCTCGATCGCGGGGCCCGGTCGCCCGTCGCGGTGCGGGAGCAGGACGCCCGTGATCCCGGCGTCGCTCCACCGGACGGCGCACCGGCCGAGGGCGGTGTCGAAGCTGACCTGGCGGGTCACGGGCGTGTCCATCGACTCATGAAACACGATCCGCCCGCGGATGGTTGCACGACCTCGGCGCACCCTATCCTGTTGGCGCGACACTCCCGCCCGCGAACCCGCCACGCCTCGAGGTTGACCCGTGCTGATCTACGAACTGATCGTCTTCCCGGTCGACGGGCCGCTCACCGCCGACGAGGCGGCCGCGGCCATCGAGAAGTTGGCGGGCGGGTGGCAGATCGGCCTGCGCCGCGATCACCGGCTCGACGCGTTCGAGGCGCGGATCGAGGAGGCGTTTCCCGGGATTCTCAAGGCGGACGAGGCGCACCGGCCGTTCGAGTTCGACGCGATGCGCCACCACGTGTTCGTCGGCATCCCCTGGGAGTCGGCGGAGATGGTCGGGGCGATCGTGGCCGAGGCGGCCTGGTCCACGGGCGTCGCGGTGTTCGATCCCGACCGCCACCTCGTCGGCCTCCCGGCCCCGATGGCCGACGCGCCGCTCTCGGTCGAAGGGATCAAGGACCTGATGGTCGCCACCAGGGACGAGGGCGAGGCTGGCGCGAACTGACGCCCAGGTCGAGGGCGCGTGCACGCCCGGTTCAGGTCGCCGTTCGAAGCCGATCGCGATGCGGGATCGCCCGCAACGCGGGTCAGTCGTTGTCGAAGACGAACGTCCCGATAATCATCCGGAGCAGGATCGCCATCATCGCCGCGAACACCGCGGAGACCCAGATGCTCGTGATCGAGTCCACGTTCAGGAAGGTCTTGAGGACCCACCCACACAGGAACGCGGCGATCAGCCCGATGGCCAGGCTCGGCATCCACCCTCTGAGCGTGCGCCCTCCCGCGATGACGCCGGAGACGAGCCCGGCGAGCAGCCCAACGACGATCCAGCCAACAAACGTGAGGTCCATGCCGCGGAGTATGCACGTCCGTCAACGGGCGTCGCCGCCCGATTCGGGTGATCCGGTGCGGGTCCGCACCGGCATGGGAGGCCGGCGCGGGTGTCAGCGCGGCTGGACCACGGAGAGGATGTTGCCGGCCGGGTCCTTGAACCACGCGATGGCGGGGCCCCGTTCGTCGCGCACGACCCCGCGGGCGTCCTGGTCCATGCCCTCGTAGCGCTCGAACGTGACGCCACGGGAGGTCAGCTCGTCGACGGCCGCGTCGATGTCAGGCACCTCGAAGTTGAGCACCGTGAACGTCGCGGGCTCGTGGTTCGGCTTGGGGTAGACGAACACGCGCTGGCCGCCGGCGAGCTGCAGGTGGAGGCCGCCCATCTCCTCGCTGACGGGGACGCCGAGGACGTCGGCATAGAACTCGCGCTCCGCGCCGATGTCGCCGGCGGAGAAGCCCGAGAACGCGGGCATGGTTCCGATCATCGTCATTCCTCCAGGGGTCGGGTCGAGCCTACTCCCGCGCCGCCGGTCGAGCCCCGGGCTACGCCTGCCCGTACGGGAGCCGCTGGCGGTTCGTGTACGCCCCGCCGAACCAGGAGAACACGTCCATCCCCACGGCGAGGACGAGGAAGAAGACGTCGAACCCGGTGATCCCGCCCGGGAACACGAGGACGTACATGAGCGTGGTCCAGGGCGCGAACAGGAACCCGAGCGCCGGCCAGAGCGCCGTGTCGAACGTCTGGGCGAACCGCACCGGCTGCAGGAGCCACCAGATGAAGATGGCGGCCCTCGGCCCGAGCGCGAACAGGCTGGCGGCGACGCAGCACATGGTGGGAGCTCCTCTGGCCTGTCGATGGACCTGTGCGCGCGAGTGTAGAGCCCGCAGGAGGCCCCGGCCGGACGGCTTGCGACCCCAAGACTCGCGTCGCGGGGCGCAGAGTTGATGGCTTCAGCGATCATCCTCCGGGCATAAGCGACGATCGGATCCCGAGCGATCCGTGGTATCCCGCAGTCCGGGACGTGGACGTGGAGCGCTACCGTCTGCACATCCGCGACGCAGCATGGGGGTGCAGAGCGATGCTCATTGACATTGAGAGCGGCAAGGCGATCAACCGAGTGCCGTTCCAGCCGCAGTTCGACGTGCTTCGCGCCCGCTTGTCGCCGGCGGAGTTTGACGCGATGGTCGCGCGGATCAACGAGCTCATCGACGAGTCGGGCGCGGAGATCGCCACGGCGGGATGGCTTCCGGGTAGCGACTGGACGGGGACCGCCTTCGAGCCGATCTACACGAAGGCGGCACGTGGCGACTTCGATCGCTCGGCGATGTTCTTCGGCCAGCTCGTGTGGTTCGCGATCATGGGCAGGGATGAGCGGTGGGGCTCCGGCCGCTACCAGGTGGATGGCCGTGACATCGGGAGCCGGACCTACTTCCGGATCAACGGGTAGTTCCGTGACAGAGGGCGAAGGGATCGGGACGTTCCCGACTGACTGGGCGGACGCGATAGGGCCGGCGGCGTCACCAAGCGCGCTCCGTGTGATCGACGCGGCGATCTCGACGGAGCGCTCTGAGGGCCAGGTTGTCTTCCCGCCGGCTGAATCAGTCTTTCGGGCATTCGAGCTCACGCCGTTCGAAGGGGTTCGAGCGGCGATCGTGGGGCAGGACCCGTATCACCGACCCGGCCAGGCGCACGGGCTCGCGTTCTCAGTGCCCGACGGACAACGGATCCCGCCCTCGCTCCGCAACATTCGAAGGGTCTGGAGCGCTGATCTTGGCGGGACACCGCCAGACAGTGGATCGCTCGAAGCGTGGGCCGCGAGCGGCGTGCTCCTCCTGAACACGGCGCTGACCGTGCGCGAGGGCGCGCCGGGCAGTCATGGAGACGGCCTGTGGCGATCGATGACGGACGCCGTCATCGCGGCGATCGCGGCGCGACGGTACCCAGTCGTGTTCCTGCTGTGGGGGAAGCACGCACAGGAGGCCGGGCGACACGTCGACCGACAACGCCACATCGTTCTCGAGACGTCACACCCTTCGCCACTGTCTGCGCGACGAGGGTTTCTCCAGTCCACACCCTTCAGCACGGCCAATCGCGAGCTGGCGCTACGACGGGCGGAACCGATCGACTGGCGTCTGGGCCCACGCGGCTGACCACGTTCGTCACTTCGGGCGCCTGTGCGCCGAGAAGCGCCCGATGAGCTGGCTGCGGTGCCTGAGGTTACGCAGCATCCAGCTCGCGAGTAGCGATCAAGCAGACAGCTCGCATGCCGGCGCAGTCGAAGCGGTTGTGCTCGACGAGCCGGTCCCAGCGGATTCGCTGGGCTGCCGTCAACGGCAGGTCTCCTTGGAGGCGCGGGCGGAGGCCGCGAATCGTGTCGCCCACGTGCCCCGGCTCGGCGTCCGCGGGGACCACGTACCCGATGAGGGCCAGGTAGTCGGCAAGGCGGCCCGTCTCGGGCTTGACGCCGGCATGCAGCCTGTTGCGCCAGTACTCGGCGAAGGCACGGGCGTTGCAGTACCGGGCCTCGAATCGCGCGACGAGCTCCGGGTCGGCACCGCCGAGGGTCCGGACGACGTTAAGGTCGAGCTCGCTCCAGGACACGATCCGGCGGTCGCCGTGCTCGGCGCGCTGCACGACGTTCTCCACGGCGTCCCGCAGCGGGAGGTACCGGGGCACGAGCCCGGCGAACACCTCGTCGACGACGTCCTGCTGGGTCGCCCAGCACGATGACCGCCACTGTGGACCCCGTGGGCGCCACTTTCTCGCGCCGGTAGGGGATCGTGCCCCGGGCATACCAGGCGGACGCGACGGCCCGCGAGAGCGGCCCCTCGGGCACGCGCATCCGGAAGTCGAACGGGAAGGCGGTCACGACCCGTGGAGCGTTGGGCTGCACGATGCAGCCTGGGCTGCAACTGCGGTGCGCACCCGCTAGCCCTTTGCCTGCACCTTCGCCCACGTGTCCTTGAGCGTCAGCGTTCGGTTGAACACGAGCGCATCAGGCCGCGAGTCCACGTCGGGCGTGAAGTAGCCGAGGCGCTCGAACTGCACCGTCTCGCCGACAGGAACCTTGGCGAGCGAGGCCTCGAGCATCGCCCCCGTGACGATCCGCTCCGAGTCCGGGTTGAGGTCCGCGAGGAGGTCCCCGCCAACCCCCGGGTCCGGTCGCGTGAACAGGTAGTCGTAGAGCCGCACCTCGGCCGGGACGGCGTGCCGCGCCGAGACCCAGTGGAGCGTCGCCTTCGGGCGCCGGCCGTCGGGCGAGTCGCCGCCGCGCGTCGCGGGGTCGTATGTCGCGCGCAGCTCCACCACGCGCCCAGACGCGTCCTTCTCTACGCCAGTGCAGGTGATGAAGTACGCGTTCCGCAGCCGGACTTCGCGGCCCGGCGCCAGGCGGAAGAACTTGGGCGCGGGCTCCTCCATGAAGTCGTCGCGCTCGATCCACAGCTCGCGGCTGAACGGGACCGCGCGCTCGCCCGCGGACGGGTCCTCGGGGTTGTTGACGACCTCCATCGTCTCGACCAGGTCGTCCGGGAAGTTCTCGATGACCACCTTGATCGGGTCCAGCACGCCGAACCGGCGCTGCGACGTCCGGTTGAGCACGTCGCGCACCTCGTGCTCCAGGAGCGCCACGTCGTGGGTGGCATCGGCCTTCGCGACACCCACCTCGGTGGCGAAGTTGCGGATGCCCTCGGCGGGGAAGCCGCGCCGGCGCAGGCCGCTGATCGTGGGCATGCGCGGGTCGTCCCAGCCGCGCACGAAGCCGTCCTGCACGAGCTTGAGCAGGAACCGCTTGCTGAGCACGGTGTACGTGATGTTGAGTCGCGCGAACTCGTACTGGTGGGGGACGTGTGGGACCGGCAGGTGCTCCACGAGCCAGTCGTACAGCGGCCGGTGGACCTCGAACTCCAGGGTGCAGATGGAGTGGGTCACGCCCTCGATGGCGTCGGACTGGCCGTGCGCGAAGTCGTACGTCGGGTAGATGCACCAGGTGTCGCCCGTGCGCGGGTGCGTGGCGTGCACGATCCGGTACAGGACGGGGTCCCGGAGGTTGATGTTCGGGCTGGCCATGTCGATCTTGGCCCGCAGGACGCGAGCCCCGTTCTCGAACTCGCCCGCGCGCATGCGCGCGAACAGGTCGAGGTTCTCCTCGACGCTCCGATCGCGGAAGGGGGAGTTGGTGCCGGGGCTCGTGAGCGTGCCGCGGGTCTCGCGGATCTCGTCGGCACTCAGGTCGTCCACGAAGGCGTCGCCGTGCTCGATGAGGTGGACGGCCCACGCGTACAGCTGATCGAAGTAGTCGCTGGCGTGGAACAGGTTGTCGCCCCAGTCGAAGCCCAGCCACCGGACATCGGCCATGATCGAGTCGATGTACTCCTGCTCCTCCTTGACCGGGTTCGTGTCATCGAACCGGAGGTTGCAGGTGCCGCCGAACTCCTTCGCGATGCCGAAGTTGAGGCAGATCGATTTCGCGTGCCCGATGTGGAGATACCCGTTGGGCTCCGGCGGGAACCGGGTGACGGGCGCGGTGATCCGCCCGGCGGCGATGTCCGCGGCGACGATGTCGCGGATGAAGTCGGACCGCTCGGGGGCCGTCGGGGTGGGTGAGGGGCTTTCGGGGCTCATCGGGCGCGGCTCCTGCAACCGTCATGGGAGGAGTCGCGGCTCACGCGTCGGCGCACCACACTCCGAATAGGAGTTGGCTGGCGCGCCAGGATTCGAACCTGGAACCCCCTGATCCAGAGTCAGGTGCCATACCGTTAGGCCACGCGCCAGCGACCGTCGCGCATTCTAGCGCACGTCCCCTGCTGGGTCATCCCGTCGCCCGCGCCGCCCTCGCCCGGCCACCCCGATCCGCGACGTACGACCCGGGTGGGTACTGGGTGGGGGAGTTCGGGGGATCAACCGCGCCCCGGCCGCGCACCAGCGAGGAGCCGGCTTGATCGCGCGGTCCCGGGCACGACTTCTGGGGGATTGGCCGCACGCACCTGCGGGGCACGATGACGGACGTGTTGCTCGCGCTGATCGTCCTGGTCGTCACCGCCGCCTTGTCGAGGGGCGGTCGCCACCCGCGCCTGCTGCGGGGCGGCATCGCGTTCGCCGTGACCTCGGGCTTGCTCGTCCTGCTCGTGCTGGCGTTTCCGACGTCCACCATGACCTCCGGCGAGGCGTACGGCATCCCGCTGGCTGTGGCGCTCGTGGTCGGCCTCGTCTCGTGGGGACGCCTGGTCCCGCTGTTGAAGTACCCGAGCGGCGTGGGTGTCGTCGTCGCGTGGGTGGCGGCCGTGTTCGCCTTTCTCTACCCCGTCGCCGTCTACGTCACCTGGCGATACGCGACAGGTCATCGCGCGGGTGATCGAACCTCTGCGGGCGCTGTATCGCCGCGCACACGGCCCGAGGCCCAGGTCGCGCAATCCGTCGTCCCTGCGGCAACCGGGAGGACCAAGGTGTGCCCGGACTGCGCGGAGCTCGTCCTCGACGCCGCCAGGATCTGCCGCTTCTGCCGCTACGAGTTCCCGGCTCCGACCGTGACGGCGGTCGGCGCGAACGAGGAAGCTCCCGACGCCCTGCTCGCGCCGATGCCGGTCCCCGAACCGCCGGCCCCGGACCCGGCGCCCGTGCCCCCCGCCACCGTGGCGACGAGGCTGACCGAGCCAGCTGCCGGCAACCCGTCCGCCAGACGACGCACACGGGGCCTCCTGGCGCCAGCGCTCTTCCTGGTCGTCGTGGCGATCGTCTCGGTCTCGGTCGGCGCGCTCGCCCGCGGGGCGATCGCCGGGCCGAAGGCCATGCGAGCCAACCCGGCGCCGATTGCGACAACGGCGGCGATCTCGACTCCGGCGCCGACGCCCGCTCCAAGTCAGGCACTCGTTGCGGGTCACATCGAGTTCGGCACGGAGCCCGGCAGGGAGGACTGCACGATCGCGGGCGCGACGCGCCGGTACTCGGAGGAGGACCCGCTCTACTGGACGGCCACCTTCTCGAGGACCGTCGAGGCCACGGAGGCGACGATGGTTCGCCTCCACGTGGATGGCACGCTGGTGGTCGACTCCAGGATCGACCCGTCGCGTGGCAGCTGTCTCAACGGGTCAGTCGAGGCTGGGCACGCCGTGGCCGGCCACTACGTGCTGGAGTACCACGTCGGGTCGGAGGTCCTCGCGCGCGGCGAGGTCGACGTCCTGGCGCGATAGGCCCCGTGGCCTTCGGCAACCGACGTCAGGCGAGGCGGACCCCCTTAGAGCGGCCCCTCGACGAGCCCCAGCTCGAGGGCCAGCGTCAGGTACATCGCGTGCGACCAGAGGAGAGGACACGCGGCCGTTCCCCAGCGCTCGATCCACGCCTGTTCCTGCTCCGGCGCGAGCAGGTGGCCGTTCGACTGCTCCGGCAGGTCGCCGTCGGGCGTTGCCTGCGCGGCGACCCAGTCGAGCTGGGCTCGCGCCGCCGCGACCCGCCCGGTCGCGGCATAGTGCTGGCCCAGCAGGGCCGAGAGCAGGAGCCACTCGCCACCACCGAAGTAGGTGTCGCGGGCATAGCGGTGCACGCCGCCGTCGTGCACGAGCTCCCTCTCGATCCGCGCCACCGTGGCGACCAGGAGCGGATCGTCCGGTGCGAACATCCCGAATGGCGTCGCCGCGGCGATGAGGCTGGCGTCAACCGCGTCGCTGCCGATCCACTTGGCGAGGTAGCCCCTGCTGGCCCCGTCCGCACGGACGAGCGCCGTGATGTCGCGAGTGGCATCACGGGCCTGAGACCGAAGGCCGCTCCCGAGCGCGGACCAGCCGTCGGCGGCGACGAGGCCGGCATGGATGGCCGCGAGCGTCGAGCCGTGGACGTGGGTCTCGTGCTCCTCCCACCAGTCGTAGCTCGGGTGGTCCCAGAACGCCGCGATGTAGGCAACCGACAGGGCGGCGGCGGCGGCGAACGGCTCGACGCTCCGGCCGTGTCGCCGGCTGTGCGCGCCCAGTGCCCACAGCCAGGTGCCGTATCCATCGAGCTGGAAGTTCTCCCAGCTGGACGCGGAGTCGCGGCCGTCGAGCTCGTACCTGGTGTGCAGGAAGTCGGTCGTGGCGATGCGCTCGCCGGCGGCCCGGCGCGCGAGCAGGGACGCGACCCGTTCGCGGCGATCGACGAGGATCCCCGCGCACCAGCCGAAGAAGGCCTCCGCCGACTCGATCTCGCCGGCCCGGCTCATCGCGTCCGCGATGAACGCGCCGTCGCGCAGCCAGCTGTAGCGATAGACCGAGAACGTGGGCGACGCGATGTACGCCCCGCTCGGGGCCTGGCCCGCCCGGATGACCGCCACGCTGTGGCGGGCGAGGGCCTGGAGGTGGAGCGTGTCGTCGCTCACCCCTTGAGCCCCGACATCGAGACACCCTGGAGGACATAGCGCTGGGCGAAGACGAACAGCGCGACGATCGGCAGAATCGAGATCGTGGCGCCCGCGAGGAGCAGGTTCCAGTCCGTGACGAACCGGCTGGACATGCTCGCGAGGCCCAACGGCAGCGTCATCAGGTCCGGGTTGTTGATGACGACCAGGGGCCACAGGAAGTTGTTCCACGAGCCCATGAACGAGAACACCGCGACCGTCGCGATGGCCGGCTTGGACAGCGGCAGCACCAGGCGGAAGAAGACCCGGAGGTGGCCGGCGCCATCGACGAAGGCGGCTTCCTCGAGCTCGCGTGGCAGCGAGAGGAACGCCTGCCGCAGCAGGAACACGCCGAACGGCATCGCGATCTCCGGGACGATGAGCGCGGCCATGCTGTTCAGCAGGCCCAGGTAGCGCAGCTCGATGAACAGGGGGACGACCATGACCTGGAACGGCACCATGAGCGTGGCCAGGAACAGCACGAAGAACGCGTTGCGCCCCCGGAACTGCAGGCGCGCGAAGGCGTACGCGGCCATGGCGCTGGTCAACACCTGGAGGACGGTGACCGACAGCGACACGACGATGCTGTTGAAGACCCAGTTGGCGATCGGCACGTCGTTGAACAGGCGCTCGTAGCCGGACGTGTCGATGGGGGAGGGGATGATCGAGGGCGGCAGCTTGAACAGCTCCGCCGGCGACGTCAGCGAGGTCGACACCATCCACACGAACGGGAACAGGAAGACGACCCCGCCCGCGGCGATGATCCCCGTACGGAGCCAGACGGCCGCCCGGGATTCAGCTGCCATAGTGGACCCACCGCCGCTGCGCCCGGAGCTGCACCACCGTGAAGGCCAGGATGATCGCGAAGAGCACCCAGCTCATCGCCGACGCCTCGCCCATCAGGCCGTACTTGAAGGCGTTCTTGACGACCTGCTCCATGACCACGGTCGTGGCGCCCGCCGGTCCCCCTTCCGTCATGATCCAGACCTGGTCGAACACCTGGAAGGCGCCGATCATCGACAGGACCATCGCGAAGAAGATGAACGGCGTGAGCAGCGGCAGCGTGATGTGGCGCAACCGCTGCCACCGTCCAGCCCCGTCGATCCGTGCGGCCTCGTAGAGATGCTCCGGGATGTTCTGCAGCCCGGCCAGCAGGATCAGCATGCTGAACCCGAGGTCCTTCCATGCCGAGGCGAGGATGATCGAGGGCATGGCCCAGGCGCGGTCGGTCCACCAGCCTGGCCCATCGATCCCCACCAGGCTGAGCAGGTAGTTGACCATCCCGCCCTCCGGGCTCAGCAGCCACTTCCAGAGGAGCGCCACCACGACCCAGCTGGTCACGACCGGCAGGAAGTACACGCCGCGGAAGAAGGAGGACCCCTTGAGCTTGCTGTTGAGCAGCACGGCGGTCGCAAGGGCGCCGACGAGCACGAGAGGTAGATAGCCGACCATGTAGTAGAGCGTGTTCACGAGTGCGCGGTGGAAGTTCTTGTCGCCCAGCAGGCCGAGGTAGTTGTCGAGGCCGACGAGGACTGGTGGCCGCAGCAGGTTCCATTCCGTCAGGCTCACCCCGACCGAGGCGACCATCGGCAGGACCCGGAAGATCAGCAGCGGCAGCAGCGCCGGGAGCAGGAAGAAGCTGACGAGCCCGACCTTGCGCCACCCGCGTTCACCGACCATCGTCGCCAGCCTGTACGTCGAAGATGCGCCGCAGGCGCGGCCAGGCCGATGCACGGACGTAGACCGGGATCTCGTCGATGGGCACGGCCCGCCGAACGACCTGGCGGCCCAGAACCGCTGCGCCGGTCCACGCATCCACCCAGTCACCGGCGGGGAGGTACGTGGACCACTCGAGCGCCCCCGGCTCGGTCACCGGCGAGACCAGCAGGTCGTCGCCGAGCAGGTACTGGCGGGGCACGTCCCAGATCCGTGGGTCATCGGGCCAGTCGAACAACAGCGCCCGCATGAGCGGCACCGAGCGCTCCGACGCGGCGCGGGCCTGCTCCACGAGGTAGCCGACGAGCCGCTCGCGCAGCAGCGCGAATTTCCGATAGACCGTCAACGCGGTCTCGTCGCCGGTCCGCTCGGCGACGTTCCACGGCGTGCGCGCCCGGGACGGGCTGCGGTGACCGTTGTTCTCGGCGTGGTACTGCATGATCGGGCAGAACGCCGCCATGGCAGCCGAGCGCGCGTAGAGCTCGGCCGTGGGGACCTCTCCGGAGAAGCCCCCGTGATCCCAGCCCCAGGCGAAGATCCCGGACGCGCCCGCGGTGAGACCGGCGGTGATCGATGCCCGGTAGGCGTCCCAGGTCGATCGCTCGTCGCCCGCCCAGTGGGCGGGGAAGCTGCCTGCGCCGGCATGCCCGGAGCGGCTCAGCGTCATGCCGTCGGTGCCGGTGGCCTCGATCAGCTCGTGGAACGCCTGCGCGTACAGGTTCGGGAACCGGTTGTTCGACACGTCGCCGCGCGTCCCGTCGGCGTAGCGCAGCTCGGCCCCCCAGGCGTGCTCGCCGCCGTCGGTCTTGAACCCGTCGATGCCCATCTCGTCGAGGAGATAGCGCCGCTTGGCGGTCCACCACCGTCGGGCCGCAGCCGAGGTGAAGTCGGGGAGGAGCGCGCCCGGGAACCACCAGCCCCGGTTCCGGTACGGACGTCCGTCCTCCTCGCGGACGGCGAAGCCCTGGTCGACCAGGGCACGGCGGTCGGCGGCCTGCTGCGGGTCATCCCTGGGCCGGTCGGGGATCACGGGGATCTGCCACAGGACGACCCGGACGCCCAGGTCGTGGAGCTTGTTCACCATGCCGACCGGATCCGGCCACGGCCCGTCGGCCGGGAAGGTGAAGTCGACGAGCCGGTGTGGCGAACCGTCCTCGTGCACCTCGTACTGCGCGCCGTTCCAGGCCCACATCGTCGTCTCGTCGCTCCACGCCTCGATCACGACGACGCCGATCGGCACGCCCTCGGCCAGGCTGCGCTCCACTTCCCGCTCGACGCGCGCCTGGGTGCTCCACTCGTTGTCGCTGGCCCAGGGTCGATAGGCCCACTCGGGGATGGCTGCCGGCGGCCCGTACCGTTCCAGGAACCCGCCGAGCACGGCCGCGGGGTCGCCCTGCCACAGGCGGAGGACGAGCTCGGGATCGGTCGGATCGACCGCCGCCTCGATCCACAGGACGTCCGGCTCCCGGACACCGACGTCGAACCAGACCCGGCGCGTCGTGTCGACGTGGAACCCCCAGCCGTCGCCGCCGACGACGTGGGCGAACGGGACGGGAAGGTAGGTCCGCTCGCGCTGGCTCGTGTACTGCTCGAAGACGGTCGCGTCGACCGCCCAGCCGCGCTGGTCGAGCGAGTGGAACCGCTCCCCGAGACCGACCACGTGCTCGGATGGCGCGAGCCGGAGACCGAGCCGGACGCGGGAGACCGTGCGCGCGTTCCCGCTCTCGGTCAGCCACGCGACACTGCCCGCGATGAGCCGCGAGCCGGCCTCGCCGTGGACGGTGAGGGTGCCTCCGGTCGCGAGCCATGCCGACGGCGCGAACGACCACCACTCGGTGGCGTCGCCCGTCTCCGGCGCGACGAACCGGTAGTGGACGGGCTGGCCGAGCTCGAACCCGCCCAGCTCGACGTGCCACGCGTCCAGGCCCGCGGTGTCCTCACCGGCCTCGGCGGCCGCCGCGAGATGGCCGTCGGCGCCGCTCGATGACCCGGCCGTCTCCAGTCGCTGGAGGGGAGCGGCCGACGAACGGTCACCCACCCGGACCTCGACCTGGACAGCCGTGAGTCCCGGCGTGGCAAGTGCACCGAGCCCGACCGGCTCACCGGCCAGCGGGTGATGGGGCACCCGCTGATCGAGGCTCGCGCGGTAGGCATGCCCGCGGCCCGCGGGCTTGTGGCGTATCACTGACGCATCCTCTGCTCAGCCGACGGTCGAAGGGGCCCGGGCGTCGACGGGAGGAGCCGTCAGCGCCCGGGCCGGATCCGCCCCTACTTCAGGAGCGCGTTCACCTCTTCGACGGCCTGGTCGAGTGCGTCCTTGACGGAGAGCTCGCCCTGGACGGCCTTCTGGAGGTAGAGCGTGACGGTGTCCTGGAGCTCCTGCTGCCGCTCGATGACGGGAGGCACGACCACCGCGTCAAGGGAGTCGAAGACGGCCTGACGGTTGTCGGGCGGCGTGATCGACGTGTACGGCGCGAGCAGCGCCGGGTCGGAGACCGCAGGCAGCTCCCAGTCGTTGTTCAGGCGGGTCTGGACGGTGATGTCGGACGACGACAGGTACTGCAGCCACTTGGCCGCCTCGACGGGGTGGGCAGTCGAGGCCGACGCCACCGCCGCATTCGCGAAGAAGTGCGACGCGTGCTGCGTGTTGCCCGGCTCCACGACGACGTCCCACTTGCTCTTGATGTCGAGCAGGTTGTTGAACTGCCAGATCCCGTTGTGCCACATGGCGATCTTGCCCTGCTGGAACAGGACGTCATCGCCGATGCCGCCCATCTGCGCCTCGGTCGGCATCGTCGTGCCTACCTTCTCGACGAGGTGGGTGGCCGCTGCGATCCCCGCCTCGTTGTTGAAGGTGGCCGCGGTCATGTCGTCGTTGAAGAAGTGCCCGCCACTCTGCGCGAGGGACTTGTAGAACTCGAAGAACTGGACGGGCTGGTACTCGCCGAAGACGCCATTGGCGGCGTCGGTCAGCTTGGTTGCCGCCGCGGCCTCGTCGGCCCAGGTCCAGTCCGCGGTCGGGTAGGCGATGCCCGCCTTGTCGAACAGGTCCTTGTTGTAGATCAGCACGACGACGGAGAAGCTCTCCGGCACACCCAGCTGGACGCCCTTGTAGTTGAACGCGTCGTAGGCCTTCGGAAAGTAGACCGCCTTGTCGATCGTGCCGGGTGCGCTGGCCTCGAGGTCGAGCAGGGCGCCCGACGCCGCGAACGACACGAAGTTCTCGTAGTTGAGCTCGAACGTGTCGGGGGCGGTGTTCCCCGCGATCCGGGTCTTCAGCGACGTGAAGTACTCGTCGTAGGGTGCGTTCTGGGCCTTGATCGTGATGGTCGGATTCTCGGCCTCGAAGGCGTCGATGATGCCCTGGAGGTCGTCCTCGTGATCGGCGCCCGCCGTGAAGTTGAAGTACTCGATCGTGACCGGCTCGGTGCTGACCGGGGCGGGCGTCGCCGCGGCAGGCGTCGCCGCGTCACCGGCCGTGGTCGCCGACGGCGCGACGGCAGCCGGGCTGCAGCCCGCGAGGAGGGCGAGGGCCGCGACGGCCGTGACGAGGCCGGTGGCGGACCTTCGCGGACGGGACGTGGTGGGCAGATGCACGGACGGGATCCTTTCTGTCGGGGACGTGTCGGCGTGGACGGGGGACGGGTCAGCCAGTGATGCCCTCCCTCTCGCCGGTGCTCGGGATCGGGATCCGGACGGAAGGAGCCGCGTCGCCGCCGGCGGCGTCGGGGCCGTCGGCGTGAGACCGTGCGCCCATCCCGTTGAGGCGAGCACGGACGCTGTCTTCGATCTGCCGCTCGTAGAGGGGCGCGGCGAACGTGGCCCGGAGGACGAGCGCGGCGGCGCCGCTGGCCCACTTGGCGTCATCCCACGGGTCCACCTCGAGCTGCACGCCCCTGAGCGAGGGGAAGGTGGCGGCATCGAGCGCGGCCGTGAAGCTGGGCGCCATGTGCGCCCAGGCCTTGGCGCCTTCGCCGCTGACGATCACCACCTGTGGGCTCAGCACGTTCACGAGGCCAGCCACCGCGCGCCCGAGGATCGCGCCGGCGTTGGCGAAGATCCGCTGGGCGGCCTCCTCGCCGCCATCTGCCAGCTCGCGGAGCGAGGCCGTTCCGTCGTTGATCGACACGCCCGCGGGGAGCAGGCCCGCGTCGACGCCCTGGGCGACCAGCGCGGGGTCGGCCACGAGGGCCTCGAGGCAGCCGCGCATGCCGCATTCGCACGTGGGTCCGTTCTCGACGATGGGCACGTGGCCGAACTCGCCTGCGCCGCCGCGGGCCCCGCGGTAGACGTCCCCGCCGACCACGATGCCCAACCCGACGCCGCGGCCGATCGTCACCGTCAGGAAGTTCTCGACGGCGCGGCCGTGCCCGTACAGGCGCTCCGCGATGGCGAGGGTGTTGACGTCGTTGTCGATCAGGACCGGGAGGCCGATCTGGTCGCGCAGCGCCTGGCCCAGCTCGATCGAGTTCCAGCCGAGGATCGGGGCGTTGACGACGCCCGTCTGGGCGTCCACCGTGCCCGGGACGCCGAGGCCGATCCCCAGCAGGCGCGAGCCGTCGGCCGCCTCGACCGCCGACCGGAGGACCTTGACGAGCCGTCCGAGCGCTTCCGGCCCCAGCGCGTCGATCGGTGTCTCGCTGCGCGTCAGGATGTCGCCGTCGAGATTGACCTCGACGATCGCGATCCGGTCCGGCGAGACCTTGACGCCCAGGGCGTGCGCGGCCTCGGCGACGAGACCGAGCAGCAACGGGGGGCGGCCGCCGCTCGAGGCCGCCTGGTCCACGACCCTGATGAGGCCCTCGCTCACGAGCTCCCTCGTGACCTCGGTCACGGTGGCCGCGCTCAGTGACAGGCGCCGGGCGATCTCGACACGCGCGACCGGACCCTGCGAACCGATCAGCGCCAGGACGGCGGACCGGTTGAGGTCGCGGATCAGGGCGGGGGAGCCGCGCCGGAGTCGGGACATTCCGTTCCTCGAAGGGGGCTCAAGGGCCCGGATCCGCACTAAGTTAGGCGAACGAAGCAAGTTGCTGGCGGAGACTACCAGCCGCGATGGGCGTCGGTCAATGCCTGTCCTGGGGCCACCGGCTGACTGCTGGGAACGCCGAGCCCCGCGCCAGGGTCAACGAATCCACGGATCCTCGGTTCGCCGGCGGGTCATCGATGCCCACCAGGCATCGGAACCGCGAGGGCTGGCCCCGTGGCCGGGTCCTTGATGCCCGAGAGGCATGGAAGTGGGCCGGGACCCCGGCGCCACGCGATTTGGCTGCCTGTGACGCGGGCGAGGACCTCTGACGCGGGCGCGAGGACCCGCCGGGCCCGCTCAGCGGAGGCGGATCCCCATCACCACGTCCTCGGGACCCTCTGCGAGCACCTCCCAGCCGAGGTGGCTGTAGAACGCGATCGCGTTCGCGTTCATCGCCCCGACCGTGAGGTGGCACGCGGGCGCGCCGGCCGCCGCGAGCTGCGCGAGCTGGCGCTCGATGAGGCGCCGTCCCGCGCCCGTGCCCCGGACCCGTTCCAGCAGGTCGATGTGGAGGTGGGCTGGATAGGCCTCGACGATCTCGGGCGGTGCGATTGGCGGCTCGTGGAGGAGCTCGATGATGTCCGCGTCCCGCGTGCCGTCATCGCGCCGCGGGTACTGGGCCCGGAGCGGCGGCCACCACTCGGCCTCGGCCCACTCCCCGAACGCGCGCGTGTCGCGCGCCGCGAGGCAGTAGCCGGCGACGCCGTGCTCGTCCGCGACCACGAGCGCAAGGTCGGGCTCACCGACCACGTACGGGCCGACGAACACGTGCCCCAGGAGGTCCGGGTTGGCGAACTGGTCGGACGCATCGAGGCCGGCGTCGCCGGTCAGGAGGCAGACGCGGTAGACGCCGGGCAGGTCCTGGAGCGTCGCGCGGCGGAGGTCGGCCATGGGGACATGATGCCCGTCCCGGGCGCGCCGCGGAGGTGGTCCATGCGAGCCCCGCACCTCGCGGCCGAAGTGGTCTAGCCTGCCACCCCTATTCGTGCGCCCTTGACGCCCGAGTGGTACGCACTGCGAGACCACTTCTGGAATCAAAGTGGTCCACGATTCGTTGCCCGCCCGCGCTGCCACCTCGTAGACTCCCGCCGTGATCAGGGGCGACGACACCACGCGACAGGCGCTGCGCGCGCGCCTCCGGGAGCTCGTCGCGGGCGCCCATGTCGGCGACCGCCTGCCGAGCGAGCGCGAGCTGAGCCTCCGCTGGGGCGTGGCGCGGATGACCGTCCGCGGCGCGATGGACGCGCTCGTCGCCGAGGGGCTCGTCGAGCGCCGCCACGGGTCCGGCACGTACGTCGTGCCGCGGCCGTTCGCGCGCGTGCTCGGCCTCACGAGCTTCACCCAGGACATGGCGGCGCGCGGCCTCGTCGCGGGCAGTCGCGTGGTCGCGTTCGAGCACGTCCCGGCGGACGCGGTGATCGCGGAGCGCCTCCACGTCGAGATGGGGCACCCGGTCATCCGGTTCACGCGCCTGCGCCTGGGCAGCGGGGATGCGATGGCCGTCGAGACGACGTGGATCTCCTCGACGCTCGTCCCCGGGCTAACCCCCGAGGACCTCGACGGCTCCCTGTATGAGCTCCTCGCCCGGCGCTACCGGATCGTGCCCGGTGCGGCCCGGATCACGATCGAGCCGGTCAACCCCGATCCCGAGACGCGGCGCCTGCTCACGATCCCCGCCGGGCAGGCCTGCCTGCGCCTCCAGATGGTCGACGCGGACGTCCGGGGCCGGATCATCATGGTCGCGAACTGCGTGTACCGCGGCGACAAGTACCAGCTCACGGCCGACATCACCGGCGCCGCGTTCGCGACCTCGGCCCAGCGGCGGGCCGGTTGATGGCCCCGACGGCGACCGCGCTCCGGATACTCGCAGTCGACGGAGGCCAGTCCTCCATCCGCGCCCGGCACTCGGACGCCGACCTGGTGATCGAGACCGAGGGCGTGAGCCGCCTCCCCGACAGCGCGTCTCGCGTCGCCGAGGCGGTCGTGACGGCCTGGATCGCGCTCGGCCGGCCCGCGGTCGATCGCGCGGTGCTCGGGCTCACGACCGCGCCCGCGGACCCGGCCGAGGCCCTCGCGATCGCCGCCCGGGTGGGAACGGGCATCGGCGCGGCGGCGGTCTGGCTGTGCGACGACGCCGTCACGAGCCACGCCGGGGCCCTGTCGCTCGGCTGGGGCGTGAGCGTCGTCGCGGGCACAGGCGTCGCCTGCCTGGCGGTTCCCGCGCAGGGTGAGCCCCGCATCGTGGGCGGTCACGGCTACCTCATCGGCGACGAGGGCGGCGCGTTCTGGATCGGCCGCGAGGGCATCCGGCGGGCCCTCCGCGCGGTCGACGGCCGCGGCGCGCAGACGAGCCTGACCCGGCTCGCCGCCGAGCGCTTCGGCAACCTCGACGGGCTCCACGTGCGCCTCCACGACGACGCCCGGCCCGTCGACACGATCGCCCGGTTCGCGACGGCCGTGCTCGAGGCCGCCGATGCCGATGCCGAGGCCCAGGCGATCGTGCGCGAGGCCGCGGCCGAGCTCCACGCCCTGGCGACCGCGGCCGCGCGGGTCGCCCA
>JAICUV010000059.1 GCA_025935655.1 Chloroflexota bacterium
CTGGAAGCCCACCGGGTTGGTGAGCCCGTAGCCGTCGATCGAGGCGCCCACAATCGCGCTGTGGACGAGCCGGACGTCGACCTGGGGCAGGCCGGTCTCCCACGTGATCGAGCGCTGGGCCTCCTGGAGCGCCTCGCGCTGGACGGAGTCGATGAGCTTGACCAGCTCCGCGTCGTTGATCGGCTGCTCCGGCCGCTTGCGCTCCTGGGTGAGCGTGGTGGTGAAGCCCTTGACGAGCTCGCCGGCGATGCCGATGACGACCTGGCTCGGCCGGAAGCCGGCCATCTCCTCGGCCTCCTGGAGCGCGACCGCGCAATTGTCCACGACCGCGGCGATGTCCGCGACCGTGCCCGACTGCATGTGGCTGAGGCCCTGCCGCTTGCGGCCGACCCCACGCACCGTCCCGTGGCCGGTCTCGTCGATCTCGAACACGAGCGCCTTGGCGAACTCCGTGCCGATGTCCAGCGCGGTGCACGCGGCGGGCGCGGGGACCTCGTCCCGGTTCCAGATTCGGCGGAGGAACGCCATCTCAGCCCGCCACGCCGTGGCGGCCCGCGGCGCGGGTCACGCGGACGCGGCGCGGGCGGCGACGGCGGCGCGCACGGCCGCGATCGCGTCTCCGAGCCCCTCACGTCGCGTGCCCTTTCCCTGGGCCATCTCCGGGCGTCCGCCACCGCGGCCGTCGATGCTGGTCACAGCGGCCTGGACGAGCGAGCCCGCGGCGATGCCACGCGCCACGAGGTCGTCGCTGACCGTGACGAACAGCTGCGGCTCCTCGCCATCGAAGCCGACGGCGATGACGCCGCTCGGGAACACCCCGCGGAGGTCCTTCGCGAACCCCTTGAGCGCGTCGATCGAGTCGAAGTCGCCCGACATCCCGATGAACGCGACGCCGGGACCCAGGTCCTCGGCCCTCGCGAGCAGGTCCGCGGGCTTCGGGCGGCCGGCTCCGGCGCCCCCGGCCTTGAGGCGCTGCTTCGTTACCCGCAGCTCGTCCTGGAGGGCCGCGATCCGCTCCCCGAGCGCATCGGGCGTCCGGGCGCCGACGGCCACCGCGGCCCGCTCGAGCGCGTCGAACCGCTCCTCCATCAGGGCGTCCGCCGCGGCGCCGGTCACGGCCTCGATTCGCCGCATCCCGGAGCCGATGCTCTTCTCGCTGGTGATCACGAAGTTGCCGACCTGGCCGGAGGCACGGCAGTGGGTGCCGCCGCACAGCTCGTGGCTGAACCCGTCGACCCGGATCGTGCGGACCCGCTCGCCGTACTTCTCGTCGAAGAACGCGTCGGCGCCGGCGGCCTGCGCCTCGGCCATCGTCATCCACTCGACGCTGACCGGGCGGTCGTCACGGACCGCGCCGCGGACCTGGCGCTCGATCTCGCGCTTCTCGTCATCGGTGAGCCCACGATCGAACGGGAAGTCGAACCGCAGGTAGTCCGGCGTGACGAGCGAGCCCGCCTGCCGCGCCCGCTCCCCCACGACGTTGCGCAACGCGCGATGGAGCAGGTGCGTGCCGGTGTGGTTGCGCATCGTGTGGGCGCGGCGCTCCGCGTCCACCTCCGCGCGGAGGGTGTCGCCCACCCGGACGGCGCCGTGGAGCAGGCCGCGGTGGACCGTGAGGCCGGCGGTCTGCGTGCCGGCGACGCGCTGGACGTCGGTCACGTCGAACAGGGCGCGTCCGTCGGCGGCCAGCAGCCGCCCGGTATCGGCGACCTGCCCGCCGCTCTCGGCGTAGAACGGCGTGCGGTCGAGGACGATCTCCGCCTGCGCGGCGGCCTCGGCGCGCAGCTCCACCTCGGCGACCGCCTGGAGGGACTCGTACTCGGTGCCGTCGCGCAGGATCGCGACGACGCGGCCGTCGGCGCTCGTGGTCTCGTACCCCAGGAACTCGGTGGGCGCCGTGCGGGCGAGGATGCCGTTGTACAAGGCGGTGCGCTCGTTGGTGCGCGCGAGGTCGGCCTTCGTGCCGGACCGGCTCCGCTCGCGCTGCTCCGCGAGCGCGTCCTCGAACCCGGCGAGGTCCGTGCGCACGCCGTATTCCGCGGCGAGCTCCACCGTGAGGTCGATCGGGAAGCCGTACGTGTCGTGGAGGCGGAACGCGACGGCGCCGGGCAGGACCGGCGCATCGGCCGGGAGGCTGTCCGCGGACCGTCCCACGACGCGCTCCGCGTCCGTGAGCGGGATCAGCGCCTCCTCCAGCAGCCCCACGCCCGCCTCGAGCGTGCGGTTGAACTGGCGCTCCTCGCGCTCGATCGTGCCCAGGATCTCCATGCGCCGCTCGGCGAGGTGGGGGTAGGCGTCGGCCATCGTCTCGATGACGACCTTCGCCGTCTCGCCCAGGAAGGGCTCCGTGCGGCCGAGGAGCCGCCCGTGGCGGATCGCGCGTCGCATGATCCGCCGCAGGACGTAGCCCCGCCCCTCGTTGCTGGGCTGGACGCCGTCCGCGACGAGGAAGGTCACCGCGCGCGAGTGGTCCGCGATGACCTGGTAGCTGAAGCGCTCCTCCTCGAACGCCGCGGGGTCGTGGCCCAGCAGCTCGCGCATCCGGGCGAGGATCGGCGCGAACAGGTCCGTGTCGTAGTTGTTCGTGACGCCCTGGACGACGCTCGCGATCCGCTCCAGGCCCATGCCGGTGTCCACCCCCGGCGCCGGGAGCGGCGTGAGGCTGCGGTCCGGGTGGAGCTCGAACTCCATGAACACGAGGTTCCAGACCTCGAGCCAGCGCGGGCAGTGCTCGCTGTGGTCCGGGACGCACTCCGGGCCCTCGGCGAACTCGGCGCCCCGGTCGTAGTGCAGCTCCGAGCACGGCCCGCACGGGCCGACGTCGCCCATCCGCCACCAGTTCTTCTCGTCCCCCGCCGGGAAGTCGCCCCAGCGGACGAGCCGGTCCGGCGGCAGCCCGATCTCGTCCTTCCAGACCGAGTGGGCCAGGTCATCGGTGGTGTAGACCGTGGCGGCCAGGCGGTCCTCGGGGATGCCGAGGTCGCGGGTCAGGAACTGCCAGGCCCAGTGGATCGCCTCGCGCTTGAAGTAGTCGCCGAAGCTCCAGTTGCCGAGCATCTCGAACAGCGTGTGGTGGCGCGGCGTCCGCCCCACCTCCTCGAAGTCGTTGTGCTTGCCGGCGACCCGCAGGCAGCGCTGGTAGTCCACCGCACGCAGGTAGTCGCGCTTCTCCACGCCCGTCAGCGCGTCCTTGAACTGGACCATGCCCGAGTTGGTGAACAGCAGCGTCTGGTCCCCCGCCGGGACGAGGCTGGCACTGGGGACCACCGTGTGGCCGCGCTCCGCGAAGAACTCGATGAAGCGCGCACGGATCTCCGCGCCGGTGCGATACGGGATGACGGGCGGGGGCGTTGACATCGTGCCCATGGTACCGAGCGCGACGACGGGCCATGGGCCGGGCGATCCGCGGGCTCCCGGGCGCGCAACGGCCGCGGCACCGGTGTCCGGGCCGCGGCCGTCGGGCGGCGGGCTAGAAGGTGTGCGCGTGACCCCGGGCGTCCTGCCGGGATTCGTCCGTGGAATGGTAGGCCTGCTCGATGTTGGCCATGACCTGGTCGACGTCCTGGTCGTTGGCCTCGCCGGCCTTGCGCAGGTCGTCCATCGTGATGTTGGCGTCGTTGCCGTGCCGGTCCTCCGGCTTGCCGCACCCGCAGTTCATGCACATGGTCTCGTCCTCCAGTGGGGTCGATGGACCACCAGCCTGCGCGTCCGCGCACCACATCCGGGGTGCGGGAGCTGCCCGTGGGCTTGCACGGGGATTGCGCGAAGACGGCGAGCGGCTCTCGACGAGCGGCTCGCACCCCGCGGCCAGCGGCGACGCGATCAGTCCCCGGCGGCGTCCTGCGCACGGCGGCGAGCGGCCGCTGCCCCGGCGATGGCCGCCCCTGCCAGCGCGCCGATCACCAGCCCGCCGAGAAAGCGCCGCGAGCGCGAGCTCTCGCCGCCGATGAGCTCCGCGAGCTCGGCCAGGCGCGCGGGCACGGTGTCGGGGGCGGGGCGCTTCGGGTCGTCGGTCATGGGTCCTCCGTCAGGTGCCGCGCGCCTGTGGTCCGAGGGTGGCGAGGATCGAGACGATGGCGATGCCGACCCAGGCCACGATCGAGGCCGGGATGAGCGGGAAGTCCCCGATGGCGAGGAGATCGAGGCCCATCCGGTTGCCGAGCGCGGCGCCGGCCCACGCGCCGAGACTCGCCGCGACGTAGGTGAGCGGCAGCCTTCCGCCCGCGTTGCCGCGGATCAGGACGTACAGCGAGGTGTGGAGCAGGCCGAGCAGCAGCGCGAGTGGCAGCGCCGGCGGGATCGTCACGCGGGCACCGCGGCCTGGGCGCTCGCGATGCCACCCACGGCCTCCCGCGCCGGCGCCGCGATCCGCCCGCCGCCGAGGCACGTCTGCCCGGCGTACAGGACGCAGGCCTGGCCGGGGGCGATCGCCCAGACCGGCGTGTCGGTCTCGACCACCCACCGCCCGCCGCGCGCGGGCTCGTCGCCGGTAGCGGGGCGCACCGTGGCCTCCACGAGCGTCGCGCGGTGGCGGATCCGGACCTGCGCCCGGAACGGCTGCCAGGCGCCGTCGGGCGCGCGGCCGGCCGGCGGCGCGTCGTCGACGAAGGTCCCGCCCTCGAGCTCGATCGTGCGCGTCTCGAGGTCCTCGCGTCGCCCGAGGACGATCGCGTTGGTCGCGGGGTCGATCCGCGAGACGTAGCGGGGCTCGCCGAGCGCGACGCCGATCCCCTTCCGCTGGCCGACCGTGAACCCCGCGGCGCCGCCGTGCTCGCCCACCCGCGTCCCGTCCGCGTCGAGGACCGGGCCGGCCTCGGGCGCCCAGCCGCCGCGCGACCGCAGCTCCGCGCGGTAGTCGCCCCCGGGGACGAAGCAGATCTCCTGGCTCTCGGGCTTGTCCGCCGTCACGAGCCCCAGGCCGCGGGCGACGTCCCGGACCTCGGGCTTCGTGAGCTCGCCCAGCGGGAAGCGGCTGTGCCACAGCTGGTCCTGCCGGAGGCCGTAGAGGAAGTACGTCTGGTCCTTGTCCGTGTCGGCCGCGCGCTCGAGGCGCGCGCGGGGGCCGTCCGGCGTCTCCTCGAGCGTCCGCCGGGCGTAGTGGCCCGTCGCCACGGCCTCGCACTCGTAGAGGTGGCGCGCGCGCCCCAGCAGCGCACCGAACTTCACGTACGTGTTGCAGTCGACGCACGGGCTGGGCGTCCGCCCGTCGAGGTAGGCCGCGATGAACGGCTCGATGACGCCCGCGGCGAACTCGCGCTCGAGGTTCATGACGTAGAACGGGATCGCGAGGCGCGCCGCGACCCGGCGTGCGTCGTCCGCGGCATCGGCGGAGCAGCAGCTCCGGCTGAACTCGCTGTAGCTGTCCGCCGCGTCGTGGAGCCGCATCCAGACGCCCACGACCTCGTGGCCCTGCTCGTGGAGCAGCGCCGCCGCGACCGAGCTGTCCACGCCGCCCGACATCGCGACGAGGATGCGGCTCATCCCGCGGCGACCCCGTGGGCCGGGGCGGTCATCGCGAGGAGCCGCGCGAGGACCGCCGTCACGACGCGCTCCGCCTCCGCGATGTCGGCGGTCGTCGTCGAGCGGCCGAGGCTGAGCCGGAGCGCCCCGCGCGCCTCGTCGGCCGGGTAGCCCATCGCGTCGAGCACGTGGCTGGGCTCCGTCGAGCCGGTCGTGCACGCGGAGCCGGTCGAGATCGCGACCCCCTCGAGGTCCAGCGCCTGGGCCGCCGTCGCGCCGTCGATGCCGTGGGCGATGACCGACAGGATGTGCGGCAGCCGCTCCGTCGGGTGCCCCGTCGGCTCGACGCCCTCGAGGTCGGCGAGCGCCGCCGCCAGCCGGTCGCGGAGCGCACGGACCCGCGGCACCGTGATCTCGCGCTCCGCGCGCACGAGCTCGAAGGCGCGGGCCATCCCGACGGCACCGGCGACGTTCTCCGTCCCCGCCCGACGGTGGCGCTCCTGCGAGCCGCCGTGC
Organism: Chloroflexota bacterium; assembly: GCA_025935655.1. Lineage (GTDB taxonomy): Bacteria > Chloroflexota > Limnocylindria > Limnocylindrales > CSP1-4 > CAIXZV01. The sequence continues at coordinate 5,977 of JAICUV010000059.1, forward strand.
TGCTGGGCCAGCAGGTGGGTGCCGCGCCGGATCCAGAGGGCCCCGGTGCCCTTGGGCCCCTCGGCCTTGTGCGCGGAGAGCGCCACGAGGTCCGCGCCCAGCGACGCGACGTCCAGGTCCACCCACGGCGCGGCCTGCACGGCGTCCACGTGGAGCAGCACCCCGCGGTGCGCGTGCACGACCTCCGCGACCTCGGCGATGGGTTCCAGCGTGCCGACCTCGTTGTTGGCGAGCATCACCGAGACCAGCGTCGTGCGCTCCGTGATCGCCCGGTCGATGTCGGCGGGGTCCACGCGGCCGTAGCGATCCACGGGCACCTGGACGACCTCGAACCCGAAGTGCTCGAGGTACGCGAGCGAGTGCCCCACCGCGTGATGCTCCACGGGCGTCGTGACGATGCGGTGGCCGCGTGACTTGCCGGCCCAGGCCGCGCCCTTGAGGCCGAGGTTGCTCGCCTCGGTGCCGCCGCTCGTGAACACGATCTCGCGTGCCTCTGCCCCGATGGCCCGGGCGAGGCGCTCGTGCGCATCGTCCAGCGCCTCGCGTGCCGCCCGGCCGAACGCGTGGCCCGAGGACGGGTTGCCGAACACGCCCCCGAGGTATGGCGTCATGGCCTCGAGGACCTCGGGTCGGAGCGGGGTGGTGGCGGCGTGGTCGAGGTACACCGGCATGGTCCGGGGATTGTAGACCGGGCCGCGCCTCATCCCCCTGGGGCGAGGCCGTCGCCGTGGGTGGCGGGCTAGACTCGCCCGCAACGGCCGCATGACCGGCCCTCCCGGAGGAACCCGACCGTGCGCCACAGGCTCCTGCTGCTCGTCGCCGTTGCGGCCATCGCCGCACTCCTGCTCCCCGCCGCCGTCGCGGTCGCGGCACCGGCCGCCGTCACCGGGACCGTCGCCGCGAAGGAGGACGTCACACTGACCGCGGACGCCGTGCTCGTGGTGACGCTCGTGGACCAGCAGGCCAGCCCGGAGGCCGGGGCGATCGTCGGCGAGCAGCGCATCGACGGGGCGTCCCTGCCGGCCGAGTTCTCCGTCGCGTACGAGGACGGCGCGGTGGAGCCGGACCACAGCTACGCGCTGTATGCCTCCGTGATCGACGGCGACACCACCCTCGAGAGCTGGGAGCCCGTCCCCGTGATCACCGGCGGCCCCGTCGCCGACGTCGGGGTCACCGTGGCGCCGCTCGCGGCGACGGCGACCGGCGCGGTGACGGGCACGATCACCCGGACCGACACGACGAAGCTGTCCAAGGAGGCCGTCGCGATCGCGACGCTGATCAAGCAGGACACGGGCACGCTGGTGGCGCGCGAGGTCATCCCCTCGCCCGCCGAGCCCATCACCTTCTCGATCGCCGTGGATCCGGGCGTCATCGACCCGGCCGCGACGTACGTGGTGAAGGCCGCGATCGAGGACGGGACGACGTCCTGGGAGGGCCGCGAGGGCGTGCCGGCGATCGCCGATGGCGCCCTCGTGACCGACATCACGGTCCCCGTGACGCTGGTCGGCAACGCGCCGGCGCCGAGCGCCGCCCCCACGGCGACACCCGCGCCGACGGCGACCGCCACGCCCAAGCCCACCGCGACGCCCAAGCCGACGGCGACGCCGAAGCCCACGCCGGAGCCGACCCCCGAGCCCACGGCCACCGCGAAGCCGACCGCCGCCCCCACCGCGACGCCCACCGCGACGCCGGCACCCACCTCGACGCCCACCGTCGCTCCATCCGCGACACCGACCACGGCCCCGTCCGCGACTCCCACGGCCAAGCCCACCCCGACACCCGTGCCGGACACCGGCATCCTCCGCGGCACGCTCACGTACACCGAGGCCCACGAGCTCACTGCGGAGGCGCGCTCGGTGGTCCTGCTCGTCGAGGGCTCCGCGGGCCCCGCCAGCGGGACGATCGTGGCCTCGACCTCGATGACCGGTGGCAGCGAGCCGGTCGCCTTCGAGCTCGCCTACCCGTGGGCCGCGATCAAGGCCGACACGTCGTACCGGCTGTACGCGGGCATCGCGGACGGCGACCTCGCCTGGGTCACCCCGATCGGCGTGGCGGTCAACGTGCCGCAGCCCACCATCGAGAACATCGAGCTCCCGCTCCAGTTCCGGCCCGACCTGCTCAAGGCCGCCGTGACCGGGACCATCACCGGCGTCGGGCTCGACGCGGCACGCGACCCGGAGGCCTACGGGACGGCGCTGATCATCCGCGTCAACACCGGCGAGACGATCGGGTTCCAGCTCATCTCGCCGACCGGCGCCATCCCGGTGCCGTTCTCCGTCCCGTACGACCCGACCACGGTCGCGGCCGATGCCGACTACGTCGTCCGCGGCTCGATCTGGGACGGCACGACGCTGTGGAACACGGACATCGGGACCCCGGTCATCACGAAGGACAACGCCCGCAACGGCGTCGTCATGACGGTGACCGCCGTCCCGACGCCGACGCCCGCCCCGACACCCGCTCCGTCGGCCGAGGTGGCCCCGGCGCCCACGGGCGACGGCGGGCTTCCCTGGGGGCTCATCGTGCTCGCGGGGATCGGTGCGCTGGCGGTCGTGGTGCTGGTCGCCCGCTCGCGGAGCAGCAAGGCCTGAGGTCGGGTGCGGGCCCGCTCCCAGCGGGCCGGCCTGGCGCGGTCCGGCGCCTCGCTCAGCCGCGCTCGGCGCGCGAGAGGTCGTAGGCGCGGCCGCGCTCGCGCTCGCGCTCGTGCTTCGCCAGCAGGCGCTTGCGCAGCCGGATCGCGGTCGGGGTGACCTCGACCAGCTCGTCGGTGCCGATGAACTCGATCGCGCTCTCGAGGGTCAGCGGTCGCGGCGGCGTGAGCCGCAGCGCCTCGTCGTGGCTGTGGGTCCGGATGTTGGTGAGCTTCTTCTCCTTGGTCGCGTTGACGTCCATGTCGCCGGCGCGAGCGTTCTCGCCGACGATCATCCCCTCGTAGACGTCCTCGCCCGAGCCGATGAACAGCTCCGAGCGCTCCTGGAGGTTGAACAGCCCGTAGGCGTTGGAGGTGCCGGCGCGGTCGCTGACCAGCACGCCGTTGGTGCGGTGGGTCACGTCGCCGGCCCACGGGCCGTAGCCCTCGCCGATCTGGTGGAGCAGCGCGGTCCCGCGCGTGTCGGTGAGCAGCTGGCCGCGGTAGCCGATGAGCCCGCGCACGGGCAGCACGAACTCCATCCGGACCCGGCCGTCCGCGTCCGTCGTCATCTGCTCCAGGCGGCCCTTGCGGCCCGCGAGCGCCTGCTGGACCTCGCCGATGTAGTCCGGCGGGATGTCGATGGTGATGCGCTCGTACGGCTCCTGGACCTCGCCCCCGACCGTGCGCAGGATGACCTCGGGCCGGCTCACCGTCAGCTCGTAGCCCTCGCGCCGCATCTGCTCGATCAGGACGGCCAGCTGGAGCTCGCCACGGCCCCGGACCTCGAACGTGTCGCCCGAGTCCGTCGGGTGGACCTCGATCGAGACGTTGCCCAGGACCTCCTTCTCGAGGCGGGCCTTGATCTGGCGCGACGTGACGAACTTGCCGTCCCGGCCGCCCAGCGGCGAGGTGTTGACGCCGAACGTCATCGACAGGGTCGGCGCGTCGACGTCGAGGCGCGGCAACGGGCGCGGGTCGCCGGGCTCGGTGATCGTGTCGCCGATGGTGACCTCGGGCAGGCCGGCCACGGAGACGATCTCGCCCGGGCCCGCCTCGGTGATGTCGATGCGGTCCATCCCGTGCGCGGTCTGGAGGCTCGACACGCCGCCGGTGAGCGTGACCATGCGCCCCGGCTCTACGCTGCCCGACGTGTCGTCGTCCTCCTCGCGCACCACGGTGATCCGCTGGCCCAGCCGGATCGTGCCGTTGCGGATCCGGCCGACGGCCATCCGGCCGACGTACTCGTTCGCGCTCAGGTTCGTCACCAGCAGCTGGAGCGGGTGGCCAACCTCGTAGGTCGGCGGCGGCGTCACCTCGACCAGCAGGTCGAGGAGCGGCCGGAGGTCGGTGCCGGGGTCGGCCAGGTCGCGCGTCGCCGTGCCCAGCTTCGCGTTCGTGTAGACCACCGGGAACTCGATCTGGTGCTCGTCGGCCCCGAGGTCCATGAACAGCTCGTAGACGTCGTCGAGGACCTCGACGGGCCGGGCGTCGGAGCGGTCGATCTTGTTGAGCGCCACGACGACGGGCAGGCGGCGGGCCATCGCCTTCTGCAGGACGTACCGCGTCTGCGGGAGCGGGCCCTCGGCCGCGTCCACGAGCAGCAGCACGCTGTCCACCATGAGCAGGCTGCGCTCGACCTCGCCGCCGAAATCCGCGTGCCCGGGCGTGCCCACGATGTTGAGCCGGACGCCGCCGACGTCGATCGTCGTCTGCTTGGCGAGGATCGTGATGCCCTTCTCGCGCTCCAGGTCGCCCGAGTCCATGATCCGGTCCACGACCGCCTGGTTGTCGCGGAACACGCCTGTCTGGCGGAGCATCGCGTCGACCAGCGTCGTCTTGCCGTGGTCGACGTGGGCGACGATGGCGACGTTGCGGAGGTCGGCGCGGACGGCCTGGGTGGGGGCGGTGGACACGGCGGTGCCGGGGCTCTCGTTCATGGGCCCGCAGAGTGTCGCACACCTCGGCGGAATCGGGCCATGGCTGCTTCCTGGTCACGGACCCGCCCGCTAGTCCCCGCGCGGCACCCGGCCCGAGGCGACCGCGGTGGGCGTCACGAGCTCCCCGTCGAGCAGCTCGATGACGCGGTCGGCGACGTCGAGCATGATCGGGTCGTGGGTGGCGACGACAGCGGTCACGCCCTCGGCGCGGACGACGTTCCGGATGAGCAGCATGATCCGCTGCCCGGTCTCGGAGTCGAGCTGGCCCGTGGGCTCGTCGGCCAGCAGGAGTCGCGGCCGGTTGGCGAGGGCGCGCGCGATCGACACCCGCTGCTGCTCGCCGCCCGAGAGCTCGTGCGGCCGGTGCTTCGCGCGCTCGGCCAGCCCGACGAGCTCCAGGAGCTCGCCCACGCGGGCGTCGCGCTCCCGGGGGTCGGCGCCCACCAGGCGCAGCGGCACCTCGACGTTCTCCGCCGCCGACAGGATCGGGATGAGCCCGAACGTCTGGAACACGAACGCGATGGTGTTGCGGCGCACGTGCGCGGCGGCGTCCTCGCTCATGCCCGAGATCTGCGTCCCGTCGACCTGGACCGTCCCGGCCGTCGGCTGGTCGAGGCCGCCGAGGAGGTTGAGCAGCGTCGTCTTGCCCGAGCCCGACCGGCCGCGGACGGCCAGCAGCTCGCCGCGGGCGACATCCATGTCGATGCCCCGCAGCGCGTGGACCACCGAGCCACCGGACTCGTAGTCGCGGACGAGGCCGCGCGCGGTGACCATCGCGTCGCCCGCGGCGATCCGCGCCTCGGGCCTCGCGTACCGCTCGGTCATCGCGGCGCCTCCCCGGTGGTGTCGTCCCGGCGCGCGGTCTCCGGCCGGTCCGGCCAGATCCCCACGTGGTCGTCCTCGAGGCGCAGCCGGACGCGGTTGCTGAGCTCGAGCGCCTCCACGTGGGCGCGCGGCAGCTGGAGCCGGCCGGCACGGTCGAGGACCGCGTACTCCTCCGAGATGACGCGGTGGTGGCCCTCGTGCGTCTGCTCCGTCCGGCGGACCGTCTCGGTGCTCGTCCGGCCGTCGCGGATCGCAACGGTCCGCTGGACCTGCTCCGAGACGAACGCGTCGTGGGTGACGATGATGATCGTCGTCCCGAGGGCCTTGTTGATCCCGCGCAGGAGCCCGAACACGTCCGCGGACGTCGCGGAGTCGAGCTCCCCCGTCGGCTCGTCGGCGAGCACGACCGATGGGTCGTTGGCGAGGGCGACGGCGATCGCGACCCGCTGCTGCTCGCCGCCCGAGAGCCGGTCCGGCCGGTGCGTCACGCGATCGCCGAGGCCCACCAGCTCGAGGAGCTCGAGCGCCCTGGCGCGTCGCTTCGCGCGCCCGTCGAGCACCATCGGCAGCTCGACGTTCTCGACCGCGCTGAGGTACGGGAGCAGGTTGCGCCCGGTCTGCTGCCACACGAACCCGACGACCCGGCGACGGAAGCGCGTCCGCTCCGCATTGGACAGCCGGCCGAGGTCGTAGCCGGCGACGACCGCCCGCCCGGCGGACGGGACGTCCATGCCGCCGAGGATCCCCAGCAGCGTCGATTTGCCGCTCCCCGAGGCGCCGACGATCGCGACCATCTCGCCCTGGTCCACCAGGAGGTCCAGGCCCTGGAGCGCCACGACCTCGAGGTCCGCGAGCTTGTAGATCCGCACGAGCCCGTCGCACGCGATGACGGCGCCCTCGCCGTAGCGGACCCTGGGCCGCGCCCCGAGGGTCGCGCCGGCCAGGGGATCCGGGCGGGACGGGGCGGGGCCGGTGGGATCGGGCGGGGTCGACATCATTCGAATCTTCCTCGAAGCGCGGCGGTTGGCGCCACCCGGCGCTGGAGCACGACGCCGAGCAGGAGCCCGACGGCGACGACGACGGTGATCGCGAGCAGGATGAGGAGCAGCGGGAGCGGCTCGAGCACGAGCGGGACGCTCACCGGCGACCCGACGAGCGCGGCGAGGCCGAGCGCCTCGCGCAGGAGGACGAACAGGCCGACGCCGAGCACGGCGCCGAGCAGGAACGCGGCGATGGTGGTGGGCCCGTGTTCGGCCACGGTCAGGCTGACGGTCTGGCGGCCGGTGAGCCCCAGCGTCCGCAGGTGGGCCGTCTCCTGGGTGCGCGCGAGGCCCGCGAGCGCCAGTGCCGCCGCCACGCCGAGCGCCGCGTAGGCCGCGGTCACGATCGCCGCCACCACGATGAGCGCGCGGACGGCGTTGGTCACTGGCTGGGCGCGCAGCGCGGCAGCCGTCTCGGCCTGGCTGGTCACGACGACCGGTGGCGCCGTCGCCTCGACCGCGGCCCGGATGTCCGCGGCCGCCGCGTCGGGGGCACGGAGGAGCGCATAGACCGGCACGACCCGCGCCGGCGGCGCCTGGCCGAGGAACGCCTCCCGCGAGACGAGGATGAAGTGCCCCTCCAGGGGCACGCCCGGGACCGAGTCCCGGACCTCCACGACCTTGTAGGTCAGGTTGTAGCCCTCGATGCTGAGCGTGAAGGTCTCGCCGAGCGCGACGCCGCGCGGGCTGTCCGCGAGGCTGCGCGAGACGATCGCCGGGATCGGGCCGGGCGCCGGCGTCGCGAACCCGGCCGGGAACGACGGCGCAGCCGGCGTGCCCGCGAGCACGGCCTCGAGCGCCCTGGCCTCGGGCATCACGACCAGGGCCTGCGGGCCCGTGAGCGAGACCGGGATGGTGGCCTGGAACACGCCGGACGCCGCCTCCACGCCCGGGAGCGAGGCCGGGTCGAGGCCGATGGGGAGCGCGCCCGAGGGCTGCTGCAGCCGGAAGCTCGCGCCGACCTCCTGCCACGCGGCGACGTCCGCGCCCCGGTCGAGGTGGTCGAGCGCCGTCATCGCGAACGACCCCACCGTCGCCGTGGCGAGCAGCACGAGGAGCACCGCGGAGCTCGCGCCGCCCTCCCGTGCACGGCGGGCCGCCAGCATCGGCACGAGGCCGCGTCCCCGAGCGGCGACCCAGGCGACGGCGGCGAGCGGGACGGGGTACAGGCGGATGACCACGATCCCGGCGGCGAGGCCAACGAGGGCCGGCACGGCGGCCACGAGCGGGTCGAACCCGGTCCCGCCGTTCGCGGCCCCGACCGCCGCCACGCCGCGCTGGCGGAGCAGGATCGCCCCGCCGATCGCCGCCGCCACGATCAGCCCCTCCAGCACCAGGCGCCGCGGTCCGACGTCGGTCACGATGCGCGCGCCCGGGCCGCCTCGGTCGAGGCCCTGGCCGCGGGCGACGCCCGCGACGGTCGCGATGACCACGACCACGCCGACCACCCCGACCGCGGCGGCGGCGGCGATCGTCGTGTCGATCCGGCCGGCCGGCACGAGCAGGACCGCACCCACGGCCGCGACGATCGCCGCCGGGACGCCGATGAGCAGCCCCTCGACGAGGACCGGCAGGACGACCTGCGCCCCGGACGCGCCGCGGCTCCGGGCGAGCACCATGGTCGAGCGGCGACGGCGCGCCGCGAGGACGGCGATGAGTGCCAGCGTGCCGACGGCGACGAGCGCCGGCCCCAGCGCGATCACCGAGACGACGCTCTCGGCCGCGTACCACCGGGCGCGGTGCTGCTCGAGGATCGGCAGCATCCCGGTGCGCAGCGCCGTGTCGGCGGCGGCCGTGACGTTCGCCGACGGGTACTGGACCTGGAGCTGCCGAAACGCCGTGATCGTGCGATCGAGGTTCGCGTCGCTGACCAGGTCCGGGTCCAGGAACGAGCGCCACGTGTAGCGCAGGACGCGGTCGCTCCCGGCCATGGCGCGGGCGAGTGGGTCGTGTGTCGCGTCCGCGAGCAGGAACGCGGCGTCCAGCAGCTGGACCTCCGCCGACAGCGCGCGGATCACCGGGTGGATGAGCGTCGGGTCGTCGAGCCAGAAGTCGGCGTCCGGGCGGGTGACCTCGTAGATGCCGGTCACCGTCGCGAATGCGAGCGCGTCGCGCGAGCCGCGGCCGATGAGCGGGTCGCCCGGATCGCCGGTGAGCGGCACGGTCTCCCCGAGCGACAGGCCGAATCCCTTCGCCGTGGCCTCCGAGATGCCCACCTCGTAGACCGGGACGCCGTCCTGCGCCGTCGGGCCGACGTCGTCGCGGGTCGTGACCGTCGCCGTCGGCGGGACGCCCTGGACGTAGCGGATGTAGTCGTCCACGCCCTCCTGGATCCGCAGCCGCGCGAAC
>JAICUV010000098.1 GCA_025935655.1 Chloroflexota bacterium
ATCGACGGCCTCGTCCACAAGAGCGAGCTCTCGTGGAACAAGGTCAACAACCCCGAGTCCGGCTACAAGGTCGGCGACGAGGTCGAGGCCGAGGTCATCGACATCAACCACGAGCGCGGCCGGATCAGCCTGTCGATCCGTCGCCTCCAGCCCGACCCGTGGGAGTCGACCGTCGCGGACTTCAAGGTCGGCGACATCATCGACGGCACCGTGACGAAGCTCGTCAACTTCGGCGCGTTCGTGCGGGTCCGCGAGGGCCTCGAAGGCCTCATCCACATCAGCGAGCTCTCGCACCAGCGCGTCGCGCATCCGGGCGACGTCGTCCACGAGGGCCAGGTCCTCAAGCTCAAGATCATCAGCCTCGACTCCGAGCGCCATCGCCTCGGCCTGAGCCTGAAGCAGGCGGAGGAGCCGCCGGCTCGCCCGACGCCCGAGCTCGGTGCCCCGGCCGTCCCGGCCGAGCGCCGGGAGCGGCGCGAGCGCCGCGAGCGGCCGGATCGGGGCTACGCGCCGTCCGACGCCCACTCGGAGCCCGAGGGCGGCATCGACACCACGCTTGCCGCCGCGTTCGCCCAGGTGCGGAGCCAGCTCGCGGCGGCCGAGGCGGCCGACGACGAGCCGGTTGCGGCGACCGAGCCCCTCGCCGCGCCGGAACCCCAGGCCGGCACCGAGCCCGAGGCCGTCTCGGAACCCGAGGCCGTCTCGGAGCCCGAGGCCGTCTCGGATCCCGAGGCCGTGGCGAGCCCGGTCGAGGCCGAGGAGCCCGCGGCCATCGTCGACGCGCAGGCAGCGCCGGACCCCGTCGCCGACGTGGCGGCCCCCGACGCCGTCGCCGAGCCCGACTCCGCCTCGGAGCCCGAGCCCGAGCCGGCCGCGGAGGCAGTCGCGGAGCCGGACAGCGTCGCGGAGCCCGCCCCCGCGCCGGAGACCACCGTCGATGCAGAGCTCGGCGTGCCGACCGCGATCGCCGCGGGGGATGCCGCCGCCGAGGCGGCCGCGGACGCCGTCGCCGCGACCGAGGAGCCGGCGTCCGATGCCGCCGCCGAGCCGGAGGCCGCCGCAGAGGCGGCCACCGATGGCGCCGACGCCGAGGCCGACAAGCGCTGACCCCGACGACCCTCGCTCAGCCCACGACCCGCCGGTCCCCGGCGGGTCGTTTCGATTCCTTCACCGGAACGTGCCTCGCGGCATGCATCCCGGACAGCGGAGATGACGAAGAATCGTGCGTACGGCGACCCGACCAGGACGGTCGGTGGAGCCGGTTCGGGGGATAGCACCCGCCCCGGAGGCAGGTGCTAGGATGCCCCTCAGGTCGCCTCCGCGACCAAGGGAGAATGGCTCAGTCCGGATGGATCGCTTCGACAAGTTCACGGACCGCGCGCGGAAGGTCCTGACCCTGGCTCAGGACGAGGCGCAGCGGTTCAACCACAACTACATCGGCACCGAGCACCTGCTGCTCGGGCTCGTCCGGGAGGGCGAGGGCGTCGCCGCACGCGTGCTCGAGAACATGAACGTCGAGCTGGCCAAGGTCCGGACCGCCGTGGAGTTCATCATCGGCCGGGGCGACCGGCCGGTCGTCGGCGAGGTGGGCCTGACGCCGCGGGCCAAGCGGGTCATCGAGCTCGCGATCGACGAGGCAAGGCGCCTGGGGCACAACTACATCGGGACCGAGCACCTGCTGCTGGGCCTCGTCCGGGAGGGCGAGGGGATCGCCGCCGGCGTGCTCGAGAGCCTCGGCGTCAACCTCGACAAGGTGCGCCACGAGGTCATCCGCGTCCTGAGCCAGAGCAGCTCGGCCGGCCCGACGCAGGAGACGAAGCGCGCGAGCAAGACGCCGACGGTCGACGCGCTGGGCATCAACCTCACCGAGGCCGCGCGCGCGGACAAGCTGGACCCGGTCATCGGCCGCGAGAAGGAGATCGAGCGGGTCATCCAGATCCTCGGCCGGAAGACGAAGAACAACCCGGCGCTGATCGGCGAGCCGGGCGTCGGCAAGACGGCCATCGCGGAAGGGCTGGCGCACCGCATCGTCGCCGGCGACGTCCCGGACATCCTGCTCAACAAGCGGGTCCTGACGCTCGACATCGGCTCGCTCGTCGCCGGCACCAAGTACCGCGGCGAGTTCGAGGAGCGGCTCAAGAAGATCATCGAGGAGCTGCGCAACACCAACGACGCGATCCTGTTCATCGACGAGCTCCACACGCTCGTCGGCGCGGGCGCGGCCGAGGGCGCGATCGACGCGGCGAACATCCTCAAGCCGCCGCTGTCGCGCGGCGAGCTCCAGTGCATCGGCGCCACCACGCTCGACGAGTACCGCAAGTACATCGAGAAGGACGCGGCGCTCGAGCGGCGCTTCCAGCCGGTCATGGTGGAGGAGCCCTCGCTGGAGCAGACGATCGAGATCCTGCTGGGGATCCGCGAGCGCTACGAGGAGCACCACAAGGTCCAGATCACGGACGACGCGGTCAAGGCCGCGGCGGACCTGTCGATCCGATACATCACGGACCGTCACCTCCCCGACAAGGCGATCGACCTCATCGACGAGGCGTCCAGCCGCGTCCGCCTCCGGCACTCGTCCGCGCCGCCCGAGCTGCGCATCGCGCAGAAGGAGCTGGACCGGATCACCAAGGAGAAGGACGCCGCCATCAACGCCCAGGAGTACGAGCAGGCCGCCACGCTGCGCGAGGCGGAGGCCACCTCCCGGGAATCCGTGGACAAGCTCCGCGCGGACTGGCAGTCCACCGTGTCCGGCGAGACCCCCAAGGTCGACGAGGAGGAGATCGCCCAGGTCGTCGCGATGTGGACCGGCATCCCGGTCACCCGCATCGCGCAGGAGGAGTCGGAGCGGCTGCTCAGGATGGAGGAGGTCCTCCACGGGCGCCTCATCGGCCAGGAGGAGGCGATCGAGACCGTCTCCCGCGCCGTCCGCCGCGCACGCGCGGGTCTCAAGGATCCCAAGCGCCCGATCGGCTCGTTCATCTTCCTCGGGCCCACGGGCGTCGGGAAGACCGAGCTCGCCAAGGCCCTCGCGGAGTTCATGTTCGGCTCCGAGGACACGCTCATCAAGATCGACATGAGCGAGTTCATGGAGCGCCATAACGTCAGCCGCCTCGTCGGGGCGCCGCCAGGCTACGTCGGCTTCGACGAGGGCGGCCAGCTGACCGAGGCGGTCCGCCGCAAGAGCTACGCCGTGATCCTGCTCGACGAGATCGAGAAGGCGCACGCCGAGGTGTTCAACATCCTGCTCCAGATCCTGGAGGACGGGCACCTCACGGACGCCAAGGGCCGTCGCGTGGACTTCCGCAACACGATCATCATCATGACGTCGAACCTCGGCGCCGCGAAGATCCAGACCAACTCGTCCCTCGGCTTCCGCCAGCAGGGCGACACGGTGGAGACGCGCGCCGCGGCGAGCTACGACCTGATGAAGGAGAAGGTCCAGGCGGAGCTCAAGCAGAACTTCCGCCCGGAGTTCCTCAACCGGATCGACGCGACGGTCGTGTTCCGCAGCCTGACGGTCGAGGAGATCACCCAGATCGTCGACCTCATGCTCAAGCGGGTCCGCGAGCAGCTCAAGGTCCAGGGCATGGGCCTCGAGATCACGACGGCCGCCAAGGAGCACATCATCAAGCTCGGCTACGACCAGGCGTACGGCGCCCGGCCGCTGCGCCGGACGATCCAGAACCTGATCGAGGATCCGCTGGCGGAGCACCTGCTCCTCGGGCGGTACGAGCAGGGCGACCAGATCGTCGTGGACCTGGACCCGGACGGCAAGGGCCTGTCGATCACGGCAACCGAGGCGGCGAAGACCCCCGTCGAAGCCTGATCCTGGCCCGCCGGACAGCCGCGAGCACCCATGGCACGCGCCCAGAGCCGGTACGTCTGCCAGTCCTGCGGCGCCTCCGTCCTCCGCTGGGAGGGCCAGTGCCGCACCTGCGGTGAGTGGAACTCCCTCGTGGAGACCGTCGTCCGCGACGAGCCGCGCCCGCGGATCCTGTCAGGCGTCGCGAGCGCGGGCGCCGCGATCCCGGTGTCGCTCGCCGCGGCCGGCGAGCACGGCGACGAGGCACGGCGCCCCGTCGGCATCGGCGAGCTGGACCGCGTGCTCGGCGGGGGCCTGGTCGCCGGGTCGGTCGTGCTCCTGGGCGGCGAGCCCGGCATCGGCAAGTCCACGCTCCTCCTCCAGGCCGCGGCCGGCATCGCCGCGACCGGGGCCTCGGTCCTCTATGCCACGGGCGAGGAGTCGACGTCCCAGGTCCGGCTCCGGGCCATGCGCCTGGGCCTGGCGAGCGGCGCCGTCGCGGAATCCATCCGCGTGGTGGCGGAGACCGGGGTCGGACGGATCGTGGAGCTGGGCCGTGCCGACGGCCTCGGGATGCTCGTGGTCGACTCCGTGCAGACCGTCGCGTCCGAGGAGCTCGACGGACCGCCGGGCAGCGTGGGGCAGGTCCGCGAGGCGACCCAGCGCCTGATGGAGTACGCGAAGACCGAGGGCGTCCCCGTCATCCTGGTCGGACACGTCACGAAGGACGGCACGCTGGCCGGCCCGAAGACCCTCGAGCACCTGGTCGACGTCGTGCTCAACGTGGAGGGCGACCGCACCGGCGGCCTGCGCCTGCTCCGGGCGACCAAGAACCGCTACGGCTCGACGGAGGAGGTCGGCGTGTTCGAGATGGGGGAGCGTGGCCTGACGGAGGTCGCAGATCCTGCGCGGGCGTTCCTCGCGGACCACGACGCGCCCGCGCCGGGCAGCGTCGTCGCGCCGGTGCTCGAGGGCTCCCGCCCGATCCTCGTCGAGGTCCAGGCGCTCGTCGCGCCGACCGGCGCCCCGTCGCCGCGACGCACGGCCTCGGGCGTGGACCCCAACCGCCTCGCGCTGCTGGTCGCGGTCCTCGGCCGGCGGGCGGGGATCGGGCTCGCGGGCCACGACGTGTACGCGAACCTCGCGGGCGGCCTGACCGTCAGCGAGCCCGGGCTGGACCTGCCGCTCGCCCTCGCGCTGGCCTCGTCGCTCCGCGATCGCCCGGTGGTCCCCGGGACCGTGGCCATCGGCGAGGTCGGGCTGCTCGGGGAGCTGCGGACCGTGGGTGGCCTCGACCGGCGCCTGCGCGAGGCGTCGCGACTCGGGTTCACGCGGGCGCTCGTCCCGCGGCCCAGGGGCCGCGCCGTCCCCGCGATCGCGGGCCTCGAGGTCGTCGTGGTGGGCACGCTGGGCGACGCCGTGCGGGCCGCGCTCGGCGACTCGACGACCAGCGGCGGCCGCAGACCCTGACCTTCGGGCCCCCTGCGGCGCCCCGTGGGGCCATGCTAGGCTCGGGACCGCCTCGACCCCCGGCGGCGTCCGGCGCCGTGCACGTGGGCCGTGGCCGGACCACTCAAGGAGACGCGTGATTCGGACGATCCGGGTCCTCGGCGCGGCGCTCGGGGCCTTCATCGGCCTCGGCCTCGCGGCGACCGTGACCGGGCTGTTCGCCGGCGTCGAGTACGCCGGCTTCATCCTCGCGGCGTGGACGATCGCGTGGATGATCGTCGGCTTCGCGGTGCTCCCGTACCTCACGATCGTCCCCGCCGGCTGGCTCATCCGCCGGGTGCAGGAGCTCTCGACCGCCGAGTTCGTCGCGGCCGTCCTGGGCCTGTTCGTCGGCCTGCTGCTCGGTCTCCTGCTGGGCCTGCCCCTGGCCCAGATCGAGGGTCCGCTCGGGACGTGGCTGCCGCTCGGCATCTCGCTGTTCCTCGGCCTCGGGATGATGGGCCTCACCGTCGCCAAGCGGTTCGACCTCATCGCGGCGGCCGAGGGCGCGGGCCTCGTGCGCCGGCCGAAGGAGGGCGAGGGCACGGACGGCGACGGCGCCCCCAGGATCGTCGTGGACACGAGCGTCCTGATCGACGGCCGGATCGCCGAGATCGTGGAGTCCGGGTTCATCTACGGCACCCTGGTTGTCCCGCGGTTCGTGCTCGAGGAGCTCCAGCACATCGCCGATTCCTCGGACACCCTCCGCCGCAACCGTGGCCGGCGGGGCCTGGAGATCCTCAACCGGATGCAGCGCGACCCGCGGACGCCCGTGGAGGTCGTCGACGACGACGCGCCCGGCGTGGCCGAGGTGGACGCCAAGCTCGTGGAGCTCGCGAAGCGGCGCAGCCGCGTCGTGATGACCAACGACTTCAACCTCAACCGCGTCGCCGAGCTCCAGGGCGTGCGGGTGATGAACATCAACTCGCTGGCGAACGCCGTGAAGCCGGCCGTCCTGCCCGGCGAGGAGCTCCACGTCCGGGTCATCCAGGAGGGCAAGGAGGCGGGCCAGGGCGTCGGCTTCCTCGACGACGGCACGATGATCGTCGTGGAGGGCGGTGCGCGCCTCATCGACCGGGACGTGGACGTGAGCGTGACCCGGGTGCTCCAGACCGTCGCGGGGCGGATGATCTTCGCCCAGCCGCGCGTGGACTGACGGTCGTGGCCGTTGAGGCCGAGGGCAGGCCGCCGGCGGACGCGGTGGTGGTCGCCGCAGGGTCCTCGCGCCGGATGGGCGGCGTCGACAAGCTGGCGGCGCCGGTCGCGGGCCGGCCGCTGGTCCACTGGACGCTCGCGGCGCTCCGCGCGTCCGGGAGCATCGATCGGCTGGTCCTCGTCACCGCGGCGGACCGCGTGGACGCCACGCGTGAGGATCCGCGCCTCGTCGGCCTCGTGACGGCCGTCGTCGCCGGGGGTGCCACGCGCCAGCAGTCGGTGGCGGCCGGGGTCCGATGGCTCGACGCCGTCGATCCTGCCGGAGGTGATCGCCCCGTGCTCGTCCACGACGGCGCCCGGCCCCTCGTCTCGCCCGCGCTCGTGGCCGCGGTGGCGGCGGCGACGACGGCGCACGGGGCCGCGCTGCCGGTCCTTCCGATCGCCGAGACGGTGAAGCGCGTCGGCGACGGCATGGTCCTCGAGACGGTCGATCGCCGCTCGCTCGTGGCGGCCCAGACGCCGCAGGGCGCCCGGCGTCGGCAGCTCCTCGAGGCTTGGGCGACGTTCCCGCCGGACGGTGACCGCGAGTTCACCGACGAAGCCGCGCTCCTCGAGGCCTGTAGACTCCCGGTGCATGCACTCCCCGGCGATCCCGCGAACCTCAAGGTGACCCTCCCCGACGACCTCCGTCGCGTGGAGCTGGCGCTCGCCCCGGGCACGGCCCGCGTGGGCTTCGGCCACGACAGCCATCCGTTCGGCCCCGGCTCGCCGCTTCGTCTCGGCGGCATCGCGATCGAGGGTGCTCCGCGACTCTCCGGCCACTCCGACGGCGACGTCGCGCTCCACGCGGTGGCGGACGCGCTGCTCGGTGCCGCTGGCCTCGGCGACCTCGGGCGGCTGTTCCCGTCCGATGAACGGACCCAGCGGGGGATCGCGAGCGAGTCGCTGCTGCGCGAGGTTGTCGCCAGGCTGGCCTCCGCCGGCCTCGCGCCCGCGACCGTCGACCTCGTCATCATCGGCGCGAGGCCGAGGCTCGGCGCCCGACTGGATACCATGCGGAGCGCGATCGCCGGGCTGCTCGGCGTCGACGAGGCCGCGATCAACGTCAAGGCCTCCACAGGCAACCTCGCCGGCGACGAGGGCGCCGGCCGCTCCATCTCCGCCCGCGCCGTCGCCACCCTCCGGAGCCTCGCATGACCATCGCCCTGCAGGACACGCTCAGCGGAGCGACGCGCCCGCTGGAGCCCCTCGAGCCCGGCCACGTCCGCATCTACAGCTGCGGGCCGACGGTCTACGGCCCCGCGCACATCGGCAACTTCCGCTCGTTCCTGTTCGCGGACCTCCTGGTGCGGTACCTGCGCTACCGGGGCCTGCGCGTGACGTGGGTCATGAACCTCACGGACATCGACGACAAGATCATCCGGGGGGCGGCCGCCGAGGGCATCTCGACGACCGAGCTCGCAGACCGCTACGCCGCCCGGTTCCTCGCCGACGCGGACTCGCTGGGCATGGTCCGGCCGGACTCCCTGCCGCGGGCGACCGGGCACATCCCGCAGATCGCGGCGCTCGTCCAGACGCTCATCGACAAGGGTCACGCCTACCGCACCGACGACGGCAGCGTGTTCTTCCGGATCGCGTCGTGGCCCGCGTACGGGCGGCTCGCGCGGCTGGATCCCGACGCCATGCGCGTCGGGGAGCGTGTCGAGTCCGACGAGTACGGCAAGGACGACGTGCGCGACTTCGCGCTGTGGAAGGGCCCCAAGCCCGGCGAGCCGTCGTGGGACACGATCATCGGCCCGGGCCGGCCTGGCTGGCACATCGAATGCTCCGCGATGAGCATGGCCGAGCTCGGCGAGTCGTTCGACATCCACACCGGTGGCGTGGACCTCGTGTTCCCGCACCACGAGGACGAGCTCGCCCAGTCCGAGGCGGCGACAGGCAAGCCGTTCGTGGGGACCTGGCTCCACTGCGCCCACCTCCGGATGGGTGGCGAGAAGATGGCCAAGTCGACCGGCAACATCGCCCGCGTCGGGGACCTCGTGGCCGCCGGCGTGTCGCCGCGCGCGCTGCGCTACGCGCTGCTCTCGGTCCACTACCGGGCGCCGCTCAACTACACCGACGAGTCCCTCCCCGCCGCCGCCGCCGCCGTGGAGCGCGTGGACGCGCTGCTGGCCGCCCTCGCCGCCTATCGCGAGGACCGCCCGGACGACCCGACGCTGCCCGCCGTCCTCGACACCATGCGCGAGCGGTTCGAGGCGGGACTCGACGACGACCTCAACGTCTCCGAGGCGCTGGCGGCGCTGTTCGACGGGGTCCGCGAGCTCAACCGCCGCATCGACGCCCGCTCGCTGTCGACCGCGGACGCCGCCCGGGCCACCGACGCCGTGCGCGCGCTCGACGCGGTGCTCGGGATCGCGGGTCCGGCCGAGGCCGCGCTCGAGCCCGAGCTGCAGGCGCTGGTCGACGCGCGCGCCGCCGCGCGCGCCGCGCGGGACTGGGCCGAATCGGACCGGCTGCGCGACGAGCTCCTGGCGAGGGGCGTCGCCGTGGAGGACACGCGCGACGGGCAGCGCTGGCGGCTCGTGGTGACCTCCGGTGGCTGACGACCGCGACCGCCGGGACGAGGGCCGGCCCCGGCACGACGGCCCGCGCCGCGATGCGCACGGGCCGCACCAGGGGGGCGGCAGCCGTCCCGGTGGGAGCCGACAGGGCGGCGGTCCCGGTGGCGGACCCGGTGGATCCGGGCCTGCGCGTGGCGGTCCATCCCGGGCAGGCTTCGGGTTCCGTGGCCAGGACCGGTACGACGACCGGCCCCGCTCGGCCGGCCAGGGCGGGCAGGGCGGACCTCGTGGCGCCGGGCGGCCCGGCCCTCGCCCCTGGGACGACGACCGCCGCGGACCCGGTGGCGACCACCGCCAGGGTGGCGACCATCGGCCGACCGGGCAGGGCCGCCCGTACGACGGCCCGCCCGACCGAGGCTACCCGCGGCGCGACGATCGCTCCTCCGACCGCGGGCCGCAGCGGCCCGGCCCGCGCCCCTCGGGGCCGCGGCCGGGTGGCGGGTCGCGCCCGGGTGGGCGACCGCCGGCCTACGGGCAGGGCCCCAGGCACGACCAGCGCCCGCCGTACCCCGGCCAGCGGCCCGACCAGCGCCCGCCGTACCAGGGCGGGCGGGACCAGCACCGCGAGCAGGGGCCGTATCGCCCGCCGCGCCACGACACGCGGGATGCCGCGCCCCGACCGTGGGACGACCAGCCGCACGGCCGGCCGGAGCCCGTCGAGGGCGTCTTCGACGCCGGCTGGGAGCCCTCGCCCGCCGACATGCCCGAGGGCCGGCACGATGCCGGCGCCGGCGCCCGTGACCACCAGGGTCCGCGCGACCACGAGCAGCGCCAGCCCGACCGCGGACCGCGCCCGCCCCAGGGCCGGCCGATGGCGGCCGCCGGCGCCGGGTACGCCGCCGGACGGTTCGCGCGCCCGGGCGGAGGGCCCGCGTACCCGCGCCGCCCGCCCACGCAGTCGCTCGAGGGCATCGCGCTGGTCGAGGGAGAGGAGCTCGTCGCCGGACGGCGCCCCGTCGAGGAGGCGTTCGTCGCCCGCCGCGAGGCCCGTCGCCTGCTCGTCGTCCCGCAGCGTCGGATGGCGCTGGAGAAGCTCGTGCTCCACGCGACCAGCCTGCGTATTCCGGTCGTCGAGGTGGAGGGGGGCTCGCTCACGGCGATCGCCGGGTTCGACGGTCACCAGGGGATCGCGCTCGTCGTCGCGCCGCGGCGGTGGGCCGCGCCCGACGACATCCTCGCGCTCGCGAAGCAGCGCGACCAGCCGCCGCTCGTCCTCGTCCTCGACTCGCTGGAGGACCCGCAGAACGTCGGCACGCTGCTCCGGACCGCCGAGGCCACGGGCGTCCACGGGGCCGTGTTCCCGACCCACCGCCAGGCGCCGCTCACGCCGGCCGCGGTCAAGGCATCGGCGGGCGCGGTCGAGCACCTGCAGCTCGCCCCGGTCGACGACCTCGCCGCCGCGCTCGCGGACCTCCACGCCCGCGGGCTGCGGATCGTGGGCGCGGACGGGGACGCGCCGCTCACGGCGCGCGAGGCCGACCTGCGCGGCCCGGTGGCGATCGTCGTCGGCTCGGAGGGCCGGGGGCTCGGGCCCGCCGTCCGCCGCCGGTGCGATCTCCTCGTGCGGATCCCGATGCACGGCCGGATCGAGTCGCTCAACGCGGCCGTCGCCGGTTCGATCCTCCTGTACGAGGCGGCCGCGCAGCGCGGCCTCGAGGGCGAGCGGCCGGCCCCCGCGTCCGTCGTGCTGGGGACCGGACCCGACGACCAGGCTGACGAGCCCCACGAGTCGGCCGAGCCCAGCGCGGCCGAGGACGAGGCGCCTCCGCCCGGGTCGGCCGCCGAGGCGACCGCACCCGAGGTCTCGGCGACGCCGGTGCACGCCGCCCACGAGGCGGCGGCCGTCACGACCGTCGAGCCGGACGACGCATCGCCCGCGAAGGCCGCCAAGCCCGCGAAGCCGGCCAGGCACGAGAAGGGCGGCAAGCCGGAGAAGCCGGGCAAGGCCGAGAAGTCGGAAACGAAGTCCGCCAAAGCCGCCAAGGCGGACAAGGCGGACACGAAGGGCGCCGCGAAGTCGACGGCCAAGGCGGGCGCGAAGGCCTCCGCAGGCGCAGCGACGGCCCCGGCCGCCCCCGCCAAGCCCCGGCGCACGCGCGCCTCGAAGGCCGTAGCGCAGGCGTCTCCCGGCGCGGACGACCTCCTGCCCGGCGGCCCGTCGGTCGACGTTCCGCCCACGCCCGACGACGCGTCCTGACGCTCGCGGAGACCGTCCGCGGGCGGGTTCGGGAGGTTTGACGCATCCGGCGGCGGGCCGTATCATTCCCCGGCTCGCGGAGTCCTACTCTTGTTTGACGCTGCGCGCGTGCCGACGTAGCTCAATTGGTAGAGCAGCGGTTTTGTAAACCGCCGGTTCCGGGTTCGAGTCCCGTCGTCGGCTCCATCAGCAAGCAACGCGTCAACCGGAGCGGCCCTGACCGGCAGGGCCGGTCGCGGGCCCAGATAGCTCAGCTGGCAGAGCACATCCTTGGTAAGGATGAGGTCACGGGTTCGAATCCCGTTCTGGGCTCCATCTCTCGTACACC
>JAICUV010000261.1 GCA_025935655.1 Chloroflexota bacterium
AGCAGCCACCGGCTGGGGCGGATCTCGAAGATCCGGACCGGGCACGGCGAGGCGACCACGCGCCGCCAGTGCGCGCCGTCGGGCTTGATCGTCCAGCCCCGCTCCTCCGCGAGACGCTCGGCCTCCTCGCGCTCGTAGACCGGACCGATGAACTTCGTGGGATCCGCGAACGCGGGGTCCTCCGGGTCGACCTCGACCATCGTGAGCAGGCTGGCGAACGGTCGGTCGAACGGCAGGAGATTGCCCAGCTCCTGCTCGATGAGGTAGCCGATCATGCCCTCGGTCTCCGCCCCGAGGATGTCCAGCGGGTACTCCTCCACGTCGTGGTAGGCGGCGGCCTGGAGCGCCAGCAGGCCCACCTGCGGGCCGTTCCCGTGCGAGATCACGAGCTCGTTGCCCTCCGCGACCGGGGCGAGCATCGACGCCGCGCGCCGGACGTTCTCGCGCTGGTGGCTCGCGGTCATGGGCTCCCCGCGACGGAGCAGGGCATTGCCGCCGAGGGCGACGACGATCCGCATCGGCGTCACGCGCCGGGAGCCGGGCGACGGGGGTCGTGCATGCGGCCGATTGTCCGGGCGGCCCCACCGGGTGTCATGGTCCGTTGGTCACGGGCCCGGCGTGCCCGTGTCCGGCCGCGACGCGCCGGGCGGCGGTACGCTCGAGGGGTGTCCCGCCTGCCCGTCGTCACCACCGCCGCGCTCAACCGCGCCACGCTCGCGCGGCAGCACCTCCTGGAGCGAGCGACGGTCGACCCCGTCGCGGCCGCCGGCGCCGTGGGCGGACTGCAGGCGCAGGAGCCGGCGTCCCCGTTCATCGCGCTCTGGACGCGGCTCGAGGGCCTGGACGCCGGGGCGGTCCGCACCGCGTTCGAGGAACGGCGCCTGGTCAAGGCGACGCTCATGCGGGGCACGCTCCACGCGGTCCCGGCGGCGGACTACCGGCAGCTCGCGCCCGCGATGGCGCCGCTCATCGACGGCGCGCTCTCGCGGGCCGGCCGTGGTCCACGTCCCGACGACGCGTCGCTCGCCCGGTTCCGAGCCGCCGCGGTCGAGCTCGCCGCGACGCCGCGCCGCAACAGCGAGCTGCGCGACCTGCTCGCGGCGCTCGAGGCGGCCGGCGGGACCGCCGATGCCGGCGCGGCCGAGCGGACGGACGGGGGCGGGACCTGGTGGTGGATCCGGCGCCACGTGCCGCTCGTCCATGCGCCCGTCGAGGCGCCGTGGTCGTTCGAGCGTCGCCCGTGGCTCGTGGCCGCGGACGCGTGGCTCACGGGTGACGGCGGGTTCGCGGACGCGACGGCGGGCACCGTCCACCTGCTCCGGCGCTACCTCGGCGCCTTCGGGCCCGCGACGATCGCGGACGCCGCGTCGTGGTCCCGGCTCCAGGTCGCGCTCCTGCGGCCCGCCCTCGCGACCCTCGAGGCAGCGGGCGAGCTCGTCCACCTCCGGGACGAGGCCGGTCGCGCGCTCGTCGACCTCGTGGGCGCCGCGCGGCCGGACGAGACCACCCCCGCGCCGCCGCGACTCCTGCCGATGTGGGACAGCGTCCTGCTGGGGCATGCCGATCGCTCCCGGATCGTCGCAGCGGCTGACCGGGCCCGGGTCGTGGCCGCGAACGGCGACACCTATCCCACGTTCCTCGTGGACGGCCGCGTCGCCGGGCTGTGGTGGGCGGTCGCCGACCACGGGCGCACGCGGATCGAGCTGGAGCCGTTCCGCGAGCTCGCCGCCGGGACGAGGCGTGCCCTCGAGCGCGAGGCCGAGGCGCTGGCCGCGTTCGTGGAGCCGCACGAGCCCGACGTGTACCGACGCTACCGCGGCAGCCGGGACCGGCGGGTCACCGGGACCATCGGGTGATGCGTCCCTGACCACTCGTACGTGGCGCGCCGGTGCACCGGGCGGCACGATGACGGCTCCGCCGGGGAAAAGCGGAGGGGGTGATGCGGTACGCCGTGCCGGGCCACCCCGCCCAGGGAGACACCACGAGCGTGGACGTGAGCGCCATTCCCGAGCCGACTGGCTGGGAAGACCCGCTGACCGGTCTCGAGGGTCCGGACTTCTGGCAGCGTGTGCTGGTCGCCGAGATCTCTCGCGCCGGGCGGTACAAGCGAAACCTGACGGTCGTCGTGGCCGAGCTCGAGGGCGTCCTCGACATGGCCGAGACCTGGGGGGTCGAGGTGGGTCGCCATGCGATCCGCGAGGCCGCCCAGTGCCTTCGGCGAACCTCGCGCACCTCGGACTACTGCACCCGGATCGGGCTGACCCGGTTCGGCGTGATCCTCACCGAGACCGACGAGATCGCCGCGATCAACTACGTGGAGCGCGTCCGCGAGGCCGGCCCGCGGTCGATGCCGCGCGGCGGCGAGCACCTGCGGTTCAGCTTCGGCTGGGCGAGTCCCAAGCCGGGCGAGGCCGCCGAGTCCACCGTCCGCCGCGCCGACACGCGCCTCATGGCAGAGCTCATCCGCTAGACCACTCGGGTCCCGCACCCGCGGGCGGGTCTCACGTTCGTCGTGTTCGGAGCGTCATCGTGCAGGGCCCAGGCGTCGCCGGCTCAGGCACACTCGGCCGATGATCCACCTGCGCGAGGCCCGGCTTGCAGCATCCCGAGAGCGGCACGGCTTCCCGTTCGACCTGCCGGCGGTCCGGTCGCTCCGGACGCTGCGCTTCGAGACCCCGGTCACGTTGCTCGTCGGTGAGAACGGGTCCGGCAAGTCGACGGTCCTCGAGGCGCTCGAGCTCGCATCGCGCGCGATCACGGCGGGATCCGCGGAGGCGTCGGACGACCCGACGCTCGACGGCCTCAGGGCGCTCGCCCGAGCGCTCACGCTGACCTGGGCGAAGAAGACCCACCGCGGGTTCTTCCTCCGCGCGGAGGACTTCTTCGGCTACGCCAAGCGGATGGCGACCCTGCGGGCGGAGCTCGATGCGGGCCTGGCGGCCGTCGACGAGGAGTACGCGGACCGGCCGGGGCTCGCCCACGAGCTCGCCCGCACCCCGTACCTGCGCGAGCTCGCGGAGCTGGAGCGGCGCTACGGGGAGGGTCTCGACGCGCAGAGCCACGGCGAGAGCTTCCTGCGGTTCTTCCAGGCGCGGCTGGTCCCGGGCGGGGTGTACTTCCTCGACGAGCCGGAGGCGCCGCTGTCTCCCGCCCGCCAGCTCGCGTTCCTGTCGCTGCTCAAGGAGCTCGTGGAGGCGGACGGGCAGGCGGTCATCGCGACCCACTCGCCGATCCTGCTCGCGTTCCCGGGCGCGACGATCTGGTCGTTCGACGCCGCCGGGATCGCCCCCGTCGCCTACGAGGACCTGGAGCACGTCCGCCTGACGCGCGACTTCCTCGCCAACCCCGAGGCGTTCCTGCGCCACCTCTGAGGCGGCGTCAGGCGCCGGCCGGCCCGCTCGTGATCAGCCGGTACACGCCGACCTCGAAGGCGTCGTACAGGGCCGAGACGTCGGGCCACAACGGGGCGTCGAGCGGGTGCGCGGGATCCTCCCGCGCACACGTGCTGATGTACGCCACCTCCACGGCGTCGCCGATGACCCGGCGCGCCACATAGCCCTCCGTCACGAGCGGCCCGAGGTCGCCCATGCGCAAACGCAGCTCGCGCTGGATGTCGGCGTCGGCCCCGCGGGCGACGCGGCCCGCGGACAGCCGCAGGTACGCGGCCGGGTAGGCCGTCGGGTGGTCGTGGACCTCGTCGAGCTCGAAGTAGGCGACGGCATCCAGCCGGGCGTGTGCCGAGAGGTCCCCGAGCGTCCGGATCGCGTCGAGGTCGCCGGAGTAGGCGCGCAGCGCATCGTCCACGGCGTCCCAGCAGGTCAGCACGACGAGCTCGTGACCACCGTCCCCGATCGGCCGCGTCGCCGCGTGGTACCGCCGCAGGCCCGCCGTCGCCCGCGCCGTCGCCTCGAAGGCGCCCGTGATTGCCGCGCGCAGGGCATCGAGCTGCGAATCCTCGACCCGTCCCCGGACGATCCGCAGGATCATGCTCAACTCGCGTGCCCCTCGAGTCGCGGCCCGGCCCGCCGTGCCATCGCCGGGCGTCGGTCCGCGGGGTGGGACGATAGCCCCGCGGCCGCCCCGAGGCAAGACGCCGGACGGCCTACGCGCCCTCGACCGTGACGTACAGCTTGCGCAGGGTCCGCGTGATGTCCCAGCGGCCCGACCACCCGAGCGGCAGGACGAGCGTCACGCCGGGACCGAGCTCGCGGACCGTCCCGTCGGCGTCGGTGATCGTCCCCGCCCCGCCCAGCACGTGGACGGTCTCCGTGTTGCCCCGGTCGGTGATCGCCCAGCCACCCGGCGTGCACTCCCAGACGCCGACCTCGACGGAGCCGTGGGCGTGGATGACCAGGCTCGACATCATCGGCTCACCGGTGTCCGCCCCGACGCGAGGGCCGGCGGGCTCGAGCGGCCCGAACAGGACGTCGAGCGGCGCGGTGACGGCGGCGGGATCGGGCATCGGGTCCTCCCTGGGGTCAGTGCGCGGCGAGCCGCTCGGCGAGGCTGCGGCCCGTGGGCGGCGTGCCGGTCCGCTCCGCGGTGGCATCGAGACGGCCGACCGCCCACTGGGCATACCG
>JAICUV010000081.1 GCA_025935655.1 Chloroflexota bacterium
GACCCTGGAAGAAGTCCAAGCGACCCGACTCCTGTAGACCTCACACAGTGGCGAGGTCCGCGGAGTGTACCCCTCGGTCGCGTGCGTGCGCAACCACCCCAACCGCAACCTTTCGCCCAAGGCCGGTCCGGGCGCATCGCTCGGGTGTCACGCGGGTCACCCTCCGCCCGCCGCCCGCCCCTCGCCCACTGGGGCCCCGCCCGGCGGTCGAACCATGGCACGGCACCTGATGGCGGCCCGCCGATCGGGCCACTCGTGGCGCCGGCCAGCGTGGGCGCCGCCATGCCGCCGCCGAGCGGGCGACCGGTGCGCCTCGCGCCATCGTTCAGCCGCCATGCGGGCAGGGAGGAGAACGGCGGACCGGCGTGCCAGGGCAGCCGACCCAGGGCGAGGAGTCCGAACGTGCATGCCTGGCCTGGCAGCTCCATCCAGCCGCCGGGTGCCAGACGCCGCCCACGAGTCGGCATTCACGGACCCGAGGCGTCGGTGCTCCGCTTCCCAGCCGGACCGTGAGCGCGCGGACGCCACGCCGGTGCCGATCAAGCGTCGGAACACCGCCTCACAGTCGGACCGCGGACGACATGGGCCCGGGCATTCCGCCTGTGAGGCGGAGGCACGAACCGGCGAGGCGGGGGCGGGGCCGAACCGGCGGGGCGCGTCCGAACCGGCGGGGCCGGGCGACACCGACTCACGAGTGAGACCAGGCAGGACGCGACTCGTCGCGGAGCGCTGCTACCCTTTCCAGTCCTCGCAGCCGCAGCAGGGCATCAGTCGCAATGACCAACCCGCGCACACTCGTCGAGAAGATCTGGGACGAGCACGTCGTCACGCAGGACGAGGGGGCGCCCGCCGTCCTCGCGATCGACCTCCACCTCGTCCACGAGGTCACGAGCCCCCAGGCGTTCACGGGCCTCCGCAACCGGGGCATCGGCGTGCGGCGGCCGGACAAGACGGTCGCGACGGCGGATCACGGCACGCCCACGACACCGCGCGGCCTCCCGATCATGGACATGCAGGCGGCCGCCCAGATCTCGCAGCTCGAGAAGAACTGCCGCGACTTCGGGGTCCCGCTCCACGCGTTCGGCAGCGAGACCCAGGGCATCGTCCACGTCATCGGGCCGGAGCTTGGGCTCACGCAGCCGGGCATGACGATCGTCTGCGGCGACTCGCACACGGCGACCCATGGCGCGTTCGGCGCGCTGGCGTTCGGCATCGGGACGAGCGAGGTCGAGATGGTCCTCGCCACCCAGACGCTCCTCCAGCGCCGGCCGAAGACCTACGAGGTCCGCGTCGACGGCCGCCTCGGGGCCGGGGTCAGCGCGAAGGACATCATCCTCGCCCTGATCTCCCGGATCGGCATCGGCGGCGGCACCGGGCACGTGTTCGAGTTCCGCGGCGACGGGATCCGGGCGCTCAACATGGAGCAGCGGATGACGGTCTGCAACATGAGCATCGAAGGCGGTGCGCGGGCGGGCCTGGTCGCTCCGGACGACACGACCTTCGAGTACCTCCAGGGCCGGCGCCACGCACCGCAGGGCGCGGCCTGGGACGCCGCCGTCGCGAGCTGGCGCACCCTGCCGACGGACGACGGCGCGGCCTTCGACAAGTCGATCGTCCTCGACGCCGCCGCCCTCGAGCCCATGGTCACCTGGGGCAACAACCCGGGCATGGGCGTGCCGGTGTCGGGCCGCCTCCCGCGTCCCGAGGAGGCCGCCGACGACCAGACCCGGCGCGGCCTCGAGCGCGCGTTCGAGTACATGGCGCTGACACCCGGCGACCCGATCGCCGGCCACCCCGTCGATGTCGTGTTCATCGGCAGCTGCACCAACAGCCGGATCAGCGACCTGCGGCTCGCCGCGAGCGTCCTCAAGGACCGCCGCGCCGCCGACAGCGTGCGCCTGATGATCGTCCCGGGGAGCCAGCAGGTGAAGGCGCAGGCGGAGCGTGAGGGGCTGGACGAGATCTTCCGCGCTGCCGGCGCCGAGTGGCGCGAGTCCGGGTGCTCGATGTGCATCGCGATGAACGGCGACCAGCTGACGCCCGGCCAGTACGCGATCAGCACCTCCAACCGGAACTTCGAGGGTCGCCAGGGCAAGGGCGGGCGGACGTTCCTCGCCAGCCCGCTGACCGCGGCGGCGTCCGCGATCACGGGACGGGTGACCGACCCGCGGACGCTGCCCGGCGTGGAGTCGCTGGTTACCGTCGGCGGAGGGTACTGAGGTGGCCGAGGGCTTCCGCTCGTTCAGCAGCCGGATCGTCCCGTGGGCGGCCGAGAACGTCGACACGGACCAGATCGTCCCCGCGCGCTACCTGAAGGTCACCGACAAGGAGGGCCTCGCGGACGCGCTGTTCCGCGACTGGCGCTTCGAGGAGGACGGGACCAAGAAGGACCCGCCGTTCATCCTCGACCAGCCGGGCATGGCCGGCCGCAAGGTGCTGCTCGCGGGCGACAACTTCGGCACCGGCAGCTCCCGTGAGCACGCCCCGTGGGCACTCCGCAGCTGGGGCATCCAGGCCATCCTCTCGACCTCGTTCGCTGACATCTTCAAGAGCAACTCGCTCAAGAACGGCGTGCTGCCGATCGTCGTGGACCCGGCGACCCACCAGCGCCTGTTCGATCTGGTCGCCGAGGATCCCGAGGCCGAGATCCGGGTCGACCTGGCCGAGCAGGGGATCCTCCTGCCGGACGGCAGCACCGTGGACTTCGACGTGGACCCGTTCAGCAAGATGATGCTGATGGCCGGCACGGACGAGATCGGGTACGTGCTGGCGAAGGACGATGCGATCGCCGCCTGGGAGGCCGTCCACCCGCCACGGGTGGACACGCGCCTGGGGACCGCGCTCGAGGGCTGAGCCCGCGCGCCGACGGCGCGCTTCGGCGACCTCCTCGATACTCCCGCGGTGGACCTGAACCCCTTCGACGTCTTCGCGGTCGCGATCCTCGTGTTCGCGATCATCGCGGGCATCCGGACGGGCGCCCTGCCCCAGGTCGGCGGCATCATCGGCGCGGTCTCCGCGCTGGTCCTCCTGTTCCAGCTCGCGCCGTGGATGCTCGACGTCACCAGGGACCTCGAGCCGCTGGTCCGCGCGATCGTCGTGCTCGGTGCGGTGCTCGGCGGGGTCATCGCCGGCGAGGCGGTGGGCTCCGCGCTCGGCCACTCGCTCGCGGACCGCCTGGGGACCGGCGTGATCTCGGGGCTGGACCGGGGCGCAGGGGCCATCGTCGGGGCGGCGCAGGCCATCCTGATCATCTGGCTCGCGGGCGGCCTGCTCGCGGTGAGCGGCCTGCCGACGCTCGGTCGTGCGGCCGCCAACTCGACTGCGGTGCGGCTGACGGACCGGTTCCTCCCCGCCCCCACCGAGGTCGTCGGGGAGATCGCGGGCGTCATCGACGCGTCCGGGCTCCCGGACGTGTTCGTGGGCCTCGAGCCCGTCCCGCTCGCGCCGGTCGACACGCCGAGCAACCCGGCCGCTGCGAGGATCGCGCGCACCGCGATCCCGGGCACCGCCCGGGTGACCACCCGCGCCTGCGACACGCAGGTCACGGGCACGGCCGCCGTCATCGCGCCCGGCTATCTGGTCACGAACGCGCACGTCGTCGCGGGCTCGTCCACGGTGCGCGTCCAGCTTCCCTCGGGCTCGGCGGACGCGACGGTGGTCCTGTTCGACCCGTCGCTGGATGTCGCGCTGCTGTACGCGCCGCACGCGGACGGGCCGGCCCTCCGGTTCGCCAACCGCGATCCGCGTCGCGGCGCGGTGGGGGCGGCGCTGGGCTTCGCGCGTGGCGGCCCGCTGGTGATCCTGCCCGCCGCGGTGACCGGGGGCTACCCGGCGGAGGGCCGCGACATCTACGGCAAGGCCCTCGTGACCCGCGACATCCTCGAGCTCCGGGCCGCCGTGGAGCCCGGCGACTCGGGCGGGCCGCTGATCCTCGAGGACGGCACGATCGGAGGGCTCGTGTTCGCCGAGTCGCGCACCGATGCCACGGTGGGCTACGCGCTCACGCCGACCAGCGTCGCCGTGCGCGTCCAGCCGGGAATCGGCCGCACCGGCGGGGTGGACACGGGTGCCTGCCTCCGCTGACGCGCGTCAGTCGCGCCCGGTGTCATGAAGCCGACACATCGGGGCGGTTCCACGGGCGCGTGCGGTCGATAGCATGGCCGCCATGGAGCGGATGACCGATTCGGCTGCCCTCGACGCGCTCGCGTCCGAGTACTGGCAGGTGTACCTCGAGGCGAACCCGCTCAACGCGACCTACATCGGCGACCCCCGATTCGACGACCAGCTCGCGACCCACACGCCCGAGGGGACGGCCCGCACCGCGGCCGGCTTCCGCGCCCTGCTCGCCCGTGCGGATGCGATCGACCCCGAGGCCCTCGGCACCGAGGACCAGGTGACGCTGTCCGCCCTCCAGGAGTCAATCGCGGCCGACCTCGCGGAGCTCGGCACGGGGCTCCTCGAGTGGAGCGTCAACCCGCTCGAGGGCGCGCCGGTCGAGTTCCTGTCGATCCCCGCCTACCAGCGCCTCGAGACGCCCGAGGACGGCGCGCGGATGCTCTCCCGCTGGCGCGAGATGGCGCGCTACTCGCGGGAGCAGCTGACCACCCTGCGCCGCAGCCTGGCCGACGGCCGGGTGGCCAGCGTCTCCCCGGTCCGCCGGACCGTCGCGGTGATGGAGGACCTCCTCGACGCCCCCGTCGAGACGTGGCCGCTGCTCGAGCCGCTCGCGACCCTCCCGGAGCTCCAGGGCTGGAGCGAGTCCCAGCGCGCCGCCTTCGCTGCCGACCTGACCGCGGTCGTGACCGACGAGATCCGGCCCGCGTTCATCGCGCTCCACGATGCGCTCGTCGTCGAGGTGCTGCCGGTGGCGCGGACGGACGACGCGCCGGGGATGTGCGTCGTCCCGGGCGGCGCGGAGGGCTATCGCAACCTCATCCGGATGCACACCTCGGTGGACATCGACGCGGAGGCCCTCCACCGCATCGGGCACGCCGAGATCGCCCGGATCGACGCGGAGATGCTTGAGCTCGCGGGGCGCACGATCGGCTCCACGACGCTCGCCGGGGCGCTCGCGGCGCTCCGCGCGGACCCGTCCCTCTACTTCAGCTCCCGCGAGGAGGTGTTCGAGAAGGCGGCGGCGAGCCTGCGGCGTGCGAGCGCTGCCGCGCCCGCGTGGTTCGGCCGGCTCCCCGCCGCGGCGTGCACGATCCTCGAGATGCCGGCGCACGAGGAGGAACACGCAGGCGCCGCCTACTACCGGGCCCCGGCGACGGACGGCTCGCGCGCCGGTGTCTACGTCGTGAACACGTCCAACCCCACCGAGCGGCCGTGCTACGAGGCGGAGGCGCTCGCGTACCACGAGGCGGTCCCCGGCCATCACCTGCAGGGCGCGCTGGGGCAGGAGGTCGACGGGCTGCCCGAGTTCCGGCGCCACCTCGGTCCGACGGCGTACTTCGAGGGCTGGGGCCTCTACGCGGAGCGGCTCGCCGACGAGATGGGCCTCTACACCGGCGACGTGGACCGCATCGGGATGGTCTCGTTCGACTCGTGGCGCGCCACGCGCCTGGTGGTCGACACGGGGATCCACGCGATGGGCTGGTCGCGCCAGGAGGCCATCGACTTCATGCTCGCGCACAGCGCGCTGTCCCCACGGGCCGTCGCCGACGAGGTCGACCGCTACATCGCCCTCCCCGGCCAGGCGCTCGCCTACAAGACGGGCCAGCTGGAGCTGATGCGGATGCGCCGCGACGCCGAGCGACGGCTGGGGCCCGCGTTCGACATCCGCGGCTTCCACGACGCGATCCTGTCCGACGGTGCCCTCCCGCTGCCGACGCTCGCGACGCTCGTCGAGCGCTGGGCGACCGGCGTCGCCGGCGCAGGCCGGCCGATGCCGGTCACCGCCGCACGCTCCTGAGCCGGTCCGCGGGGCGCACGCGCCGGGCCCACACCGGGTAGCGTTCGCCGAGCCGTGGGGAACGAGCCCGTCCAGCCCAAGCCGCCGGCGTCCGGCGCAGCGTCCGCATCCGCGTCACCGTCCGTGGCCGCGTCACCGTCCGGGTCCCCGGTCCCGCGCCCGGGATCGCACCTGCGGGCGGCCGCAGGCTCGCTGGTCCGCGTCCTGCGCAACCCCGACATCCGGGCGCTCGAGCTGTCGTGGACGATCGGCGTCGGCGTCGACTGGGCGATCCTCGTCGTCGCGCTGGTCGTGGCCTACGACGCGGGCGGAGCTCTCCTCGTGGGCCTCGTGACGCTCACCCGGCTGCTCCCGGCGACGCTGGTCAACATCGCGGTCGACACGGGCGCCTGGCACCGGCCGGAGCGCGGGCTCGTCGTCGTCCACCTCGTCCGCGCCGCGGGGGCGGCCGCCGTTGCCGGCGCGGTCCTCGCGGGCGTGCCGCTCCTCGCGTTCGTCGCGCTGGCGGTCGCCTCGGCGGCGGGCGCGCTCGTCCGCCCGATCACGCTGACGCTCCTGCCCGCCGTCGCCGTCCGCCCAGAGGACCTCGTGAGCGCCAACACGGCATCGGCGCTGGGCGAGAGCCTCGGGACGTTCCTCGGGCCGCTCGTGGCGGGCATCGTCGTCGCGCGTTCCGGCGCCGCGCCCGCCGCCGCGCTGGCCGCGGCGGCCGGCGTCATCGCGGCCGTCGTCGCGGTGCGCGTGAGCGTCGCCGCAGCCGCGCGTGTCGCGCCGGCGGCGCGTGTCCGCGGGATGCCCCTCCTCACCGGCATCCGGGAGCTGGTGCACCGCGTCCCGGCCGGCGTCGTCATGCTGTCGTTCTCCGTCCAGGTCCTCGTCCGGGGCGCGCTGACCACGTTCCTGGCGGTGCTGGCGATCGACGTCCTCGGGATGGGCGACCCGGGCGTCGGCGTGCTCGGGGCGGCGATCGGGGCAGGCGGCATCGCGGGCGCGGTCATCGCCCTCGCCCTGGGCACGGGCCACCGGCTCGCGGGCCTGTTCGCGGTCGCGCTCATCGCCTGGGGCGCCCCGCTCATCGTCATCGGGGTCGCGCCCAGCCCCGGCGTCGCCATCCTCGCGCTCGGCGTCGTGGGCATCGGCAACGCCCTGCTCGACGTCTCGGGCCTCACGCTGCTCCAGCGCGGCACGTCCATGGCGGCCCGATCCGGCGTGTTCGCGCTGCTCGAGACGATCGCCAGCCTCGGCAGCGCGCTGGGTGCGCTGATCGCGTCGGGCCTCATCGCGGTCGCCGGGATCGAGGCGGCGCTCGTCGCGACGGGCATCGCGCTGCCGGTCGTCGCGCTGCTCGGCTGGCCGTGGGTCCGCCGCCTCGACCACGAGGGCGTCCTCCCGGAGCGCCAGGCCCGCCTGCTCCGCGCGATCCCGCTGTTCGCGCCGCTGCCGCTCGCGGCGCTGGAGCGCCTCGCCGAGGGGATGCACGAGGTCCGGTATGCGCCCGGGGATGCGCTGATGACCCAGGGCGAGGACGGCGACACCTACGTGATGGTCGAGTCCGGGCGCGTGCTCGTGACGATCGACGGGCGCCCGGACCACGAGCAGGGCCCGGACGACGGCGTCGGCGAGATCGCGCTCCTGCGGTCGATGCCACGCACCGCGACGGTCACGGCCATCGAGCCGGTCACCGGGTTCGAGGTCGGCTGCGACACCTTCCTCGACGCGGTCACCGGCCACGAGGGCAGCAGCCGCGCGGCCCACGCGGTCGTCCGCCAGCGCCTGGGCACCGACGCGCCGGTTGCCTGACGCAGCGCGCGGATCGCGGGCCGGCGGTCACCCGGGCCATACTCTGGGGACACCCGCAGCCACGCCCGTCGAGCCGCGCCCGCACCGGAAGGAACCACATCCGCCATGGCCGAGGACCAGCAGCTTCCCTACCACCGCCCGAGTGACCCGGCGAAGCGCGTCAGCCACGCGCTCACCGACGGTCCCGACCGCGCCGCGGCGCGCGCGATGCTCAAGGCGATCGGGTTCACGGACGACGACCTCAGCCAGCCCATCGTCGGCGTCGCCACGACGTGGATCGAGACGATGCCCTGCAACTTCAACCAGCGACGGCTGGCGGAGTTCGTGAAGGAGGGCATCCGGGCGGCGGGCGGGACGCCGATGGAGTTCAACACCATCGCGGTCTCCGACGGCGTGTCGATGGGCACCGAGGGCATGAAGGCGTCGCTCGTGTCGCGCGAGGTCATCGCCGACTCCATCGAGCTCGTGGCCCGCGGCCACCTGTTCGACGGGATCGTCTGCCTCGTCGGCTGCGACAAGACGATCCCGGCCGGCGCCATGGCCCTCGGCCGCCTCGACATCCCGGGGGTCGTCCTCTACAACGGCACGATCTACCCGGGCACCTACAAGGGCAAGCCCGCGGACGTGGTCACGGTGTTCGAGGCGATCGGCGCCTACCGCGCGGGGAAGATCAGCCTGGAAGAGCTGTACGACGCCGAGAACGGGGCGTGCCCCGGGGCGGGCGCCTGCGGGGGCCAGTTCACGGCCAACACGATGTCCACGGCGCTCGAGTTCCTGGGCCTCTCGCCGGCCGGGCTCAACGGCATCCCGGCCGAGGACCCGGCCAAGGACGAGGCGGCGCGCGAGGTGGGCCGGCTCGTGATGCACCTGGTGCGCCACGACATCCGCCCCAGCACGATCGCGACGCCCGAGGCCTTCGAGAACGCCGTCGCGTCCGTGTCGGCGACTGGCGGCTCCACCAACGCGGCCCTCCACCTGCCGGCGATCGCGTCCGAGTTCGGGCTCAGGCTCACCCTCGACGACTACGCGCGGGTCGTGGACCGCACGCCGCTCATCGCCGACATGCGCCCGGGCGGACGCTACGCGGCGGCCGACATGTACGACGCGGGCGGCGTCGCGCTCGTCATGCGCGAGCTGCTCAAGCGCGACCTCCTCCACGGCGACGCGAAGACCGTCGACGGCCGGACCATCGCCGCCATCGCCGCGGGCGTCACCGAGACGCCCGGCCCGCAGGTGGTCCACCCCATCGAGACGCCGATCAAGGAGACCGGCGGCCACGCGATCCTCAAGGGCAGCCTCGCGCCCGAGGGCTCCATCGTGAAGCTCGCGGGCCACGAGCGCCGCCACCACCGCGGGCCGGCCCGGGTGTTCGACTCCGAGACCGCGTGCTTCAAGGCGGTCCGCGACCGCCAGATCCACGAGGGCGACGTGGTGGTCATCCGCTACGAAGGCCCGATCGGCGGGCCCGGCATGCAGGAGATGCTCAGCGTCACCGGGGCGCTCGTCGGCGAGGGCCTCGGGGAGTCCGTCGCCCTGCTCACCGACGGCCGGTTCTCCGGCGGGACGCACGGCCTGATGCTGGGCCACGTGGCCCCCGAGGCGGCGGTCGGCGGGCCGATCGCGCTCGTCGAGGAGGGCGACACGATCGTCATCGACGTCGACGCCCGGCAGCTCAACCTGGAGGTGGACGAGGCCACGCTCGCCGAGCGGCGCGCGCGGTGGACCCCGCCGAAGCCCAACTACACCCGGGGCGTCATGGCCAAGTACGCGGCCCTCGTGTCCTCGGCGTCCGAGGGCGCCGTCACCAACGGCGCCCAGCTGACCCGCACGCTCGCCAGCCGGACCGACGGCTCCGGCAGCTGACCGCCCGGCCATGACCCTCCGGATCTCGTTCAAGACCTCGCCCCAGGGCGTGACCTGGCGCGTGCTCGACGCCACCTGGCGCCGGGCCGGTGAGCTGTCCGCGGACGGGGGGCCGGCCGCGTTCGACGGGGCCTGGATCAACGACCACCTCCTCGACATGGACCCGTCCGTCCCGGGTCCGTCGTTCGAGGCCCTCACCCTGCTCGCCGCGCTCGTCCACCACGTCCCGGGCATGCGGGTGGGCCACGCCGTGCTCTCGAACACGTTCCGCCACCCGGTCCTCGTCGCCAAGGCCGCGGTCGTGATGGACCACGCGACCGGGGGCAGGTTCGTGCTGGGCCTCGGCGCCGGCTGGTTCGAGAACGAGCACGGCCCGTTCGGCATCGGCCTGCCGCCCATCGGCGAGCGGATCTCGCGCCTCGAGTCCGCCGTGGACACGATCCGGGCGCTGTTCGGGCCGGCGGCCGCGGGTGCCCCCGGCGTGACCCGCGAGGACCCGTTCTACCCGCTCCGCGGTGCGACGAACCTGCCGATGCCGCTCACCCCCGGCGGTCCGCCGCTGTTCCTCGGCGGGCAGGGTCCGCGCGGGCTGCGGCTCGCCGCCCGCGCGGCACAGGGCTGGCTGCAGCCGGGGACGGAGGCGGGCGACGACGCCTACCTCGCCGCGAAGCGTGACGCGATCCTCCGGGCGCTCGACGCGGCGGGCCGCGACGCCGCCGGGTTCGAGATCGTCGGCCAGGTCGGCACCGGGTCGGACGCCGCGGGCCGCGCGCGTGCCCTCGAGCAGGCGCGCCGGATCGTCGCCGCGGGCGCCACCGAGATCGTGCTGGGGATGCCGGCCGCGCTCGGGCCCGCGGGCCTCGACGCGGTCCACCGCGAGCTCCTGGTCCCACTCCGCGAGGCGACCGCGTGACCGAGGCGGGAGCCGGGTCGCCGCCGTTCCGGGTCGTCGCGTTCGAGGTCGACGACGCCGCGTCGCTCGACGCCCATCTGGCCATCCGCAACGAGGTGACGCCGGACAACCCCGACTCGCCGGACTCGGTCCGCTGGGAGACCGAGACGTACCCGGGCCAGGTGCACCGGTTCCTCGCCGTGGACGGCAGCGGCACGCCCGTGGGCACGGCGACCGCGGGACGGATCTGGATGCACGAGGCGTCCTACGAGCGCTACTGGCTGGGAATCTGGGTCCTCCCGGCGGCCCGGCGCAGCGGCATCGGCCAGGCCCTCTACGAGGCCGTCAGCCACGCCGGACGCGAGCACGGCAAGACCGGCTTCCAGACCGAGCTGTCCGAGGCGCACGCGGATGGCCATGCGTTCCTCGCCCACCGCGGGTTCGTGGAGGTCGAACGCACCAAGCTCGTCCGCCTGGAGCTCGCCGGGCTCCGGCCACCCGTCCCGGCCCTCCCGGACGGGCTCGTCCTCACCAGCCTCGAGGCGCGGCCGGACCTCGTCCCGTCCGTCCACCGGGTCGCGGTGGAGGCGTTCCCCGACATCCCCACGGGCGACGAGCCCGTGGCCGCGCTGTCGCTCGAGGAGTTCCGCGCCCGCGACGTGGACCGCGCCGACGTCCCGCCCGGCGCCTTCGCGCTCGCCCTCGACGCGGCCACGGACGAGGTCGCCGGCTACGCGAACCTGCGCTTCGCCCCGGGTTCCACGACCCTCGCCTGGCACGACATGACGGCGGTCCGCCCGGCGTTCCGGGGCCGCGGCCTGGCCCTGGCGCTCAAGCAGGCGACGATCGCGTGGGCGGTCGCGAACGGCGTCGAGGCGCTCGAGACCGGGAACGACGAGCACAACGCCCCGATGCGTGCGGTGAACGCCCGGCTCGGCTACCGGCCCATCCCGGACTCCGTGGGGCTCCACGGCCCGCTCGCCGGCAGCGGCATACTGCGCCCGTGACCATCGACCTCAACGGGATCCGCCTCCGCAACCGGCTGCTCACGTCGGCGAGCCTGCTGGGCTACGGGGCGTCGAAGCGGCGGCTGATCCTCTACGGCCTCTCCCCGATCGCCCAGTGGGTCCCGCTCGAGCGCTTCGGCGCCGTCACCACCCGGACCCTCACGCTCGAGCCAAGGCCCGGCCACTTCACCCTCAAGGAGGACTGGTCGCTGCGCGAGTTCCCCGAGATGCTGCGGCTCTACGGCCGGGCCCTCCACCGGGTGGACGCGGGCTGGCTCAACGCCTTCGGCTGGTCGAACATCGGGATCGCGCGCTACTTCGACGAGTACTTCGAGCGGACGGCGAAGCTCAACCGGATCATCAGCGTCGGCGGCTTCTCCGCGGACGAGATCGAGCAGCTGTTCGAGACCGTCAACGAGCGGGCGAAGCCCGGCGAGATCGCGGCGATCGAGCTCAACGCCAGCTGCCACAACGTCAACTTCCCGTTCGAGACGATCCTCGAGGACAGCCTCCGGCGCGCCGTGCCGAAGAGCCGCCACCCGGTCATCCTCAAGGTCAGCCCGGACGAGGACTACGGCTGGCAGGCGCGCCTCGCCGAGGAGCACGGGTGCGCGGGGATCACGGCGATCAACACGGTCAAGGGCCTGCGGCTCGACCCGGACACCGGCGAGCCCTACCTCAAGAACCGCTACGGCGCCATCTCCGGCCGCGCGATCAAGCCCATCGGCCTGCGGGTCGTCGCCGAGCTGCGCGACCAGGGGATCCGCCTCCCGATCATCGCGAACGGCGGGATCCGCGACTTCGACGACTGCCGCGAGTACGTCTGGGCGGGCGCCGACGCCGTGAGCCTGGGCTCGGCGGTCTGGCTCCAGCCGATGCCGCTGTACGCGCTCGGGCCACTCGAGGGGCTCCGGATCCGCCGCCTGCTCTCGCGGATGGACCGCTTCGTGCCGCCCGCCGCCGCGCCGCACTGGCGCCCCGCCGATGCCGACCCCGTGGCCGAGTTGGCCGCGCCGGGCGCCATCGATCACGCCGCCGCCACGGCCCTCGGCTGAGCAGGGTGCCACCCAGTGGGCGACCGCCCGTGAGCCGCGATCGGTGAGCGCGCCGCTGCCGCGCGTCGCGATCGTCACGACCGGCGGCACGATCGACTCC
>JAICUV010000019.1 GCA_025935655.1 Chloroflexota bacterium
GATCTGGTCCCACGGCAGCAGGTAGCCGGTGAAGCTCAGCATGATCGTCAGGAACAGCAGGACGACGCCGACGACCCAGTTGAACTCGCGCGGCGGCTTGTAGGCGCCGTGGTAGAAGACCCGCATCATGTGCAGGAACACGAAGAACACCATCAGGTGCGCCGCCCAGCGGTGGACGTTGCGGGTGAGCAGCCCGAACACGACGGTGGTCTGGATGTCCAGGATGTTGGTGTACGCCTGGGTCTCCGACGGGATGTAGAAGAACATCAGGTACACGCCGGTGACGGTGAGCACGAGGAACAGGAAGAACGAGAGGCCGCCGAGGCAGAACGTGTAGGCGAACTTCACCGCGTGCTGGCGAACCCGCACGGGGTGGAGGTGGAGGAACACGTTGTTCATGACCGCGTACGCCCGAGACCGCTCGTCGTTGGGGTACGGGTTGCGGAAGATCGACCGCCACACCGGGCTCCGCCGGATGGACTGGTCGACCCGCTCCAGGAAGCTCACCTACGCTCCTCCTGCCACGCCGGCCGTCCCGGCGAGTTGCGCGTCACGGTAGGACTCCTTGTAGAGCCGGCCGTCGCTCGAGATCTCCTGGAGCTCGAACCGCTCCATGGTGATGGCATCGAAGGGGCACCGCTTCACGCACAGCGCGCAGCGGATGCACCGCTCCTCGTCGAGGATCATGGCCGCACCCTGCGACCAGCCATAGGCCTCCTCGACCTCGGGCAGCAGCCCCTCGGTCTTCAGCTGGTTCACGTCCACCATGTGGATGACCCCCTCCGGGCAGACGTCGGCACACGCGCCGCACAGCACGCACCGGAACGGGTCGAACCAGATGTTGTAGTTGCACATCAGGCAGCGGGTGGACTCGGCCACCGCGGCCGTCGCGTCATACCCGAGCTCCACGGGGGTCGTGAAGTTCACCGTCGGGTCGGTGGACGGCATCCGCGTCTCGACCTGCACCATCGGGATGTGCTGGCGCGGGAGGACGTCGTACAGCTCGGGCATCTCGTGGCGCCACGAGCTCGTGATCTTGACGTTGGGCGTGACGGTCACGTCCGTCCGCCCGTCGAGGTAGCGGTCGATCGCGTAGGCGGCCTTCTTGCCGTGGCCGGCCGACTCGATGAGCGTCGTGGGCCCGGTCACGAAGTCGCCGCACGCGAACACGCCGCGGACGTTGGTGGCATACGTCGCCGGGTCGACCTTGATCCGGCCGCGGTTGACCTCGAAGCTGGCCTCCACCGGGAGGAACGTGAGGTCCGCCGCCTGCGAGACCGCGGGGATGACGGTGTCCGCCGGGACGACGAACTCGGAGCCCTCGATCGGCACGGGCGAGCGGCGGCCCGAGGCGTCGGGCTCGCCCAGCTTGTTGCGCTGGAACCGGACGCCGGTGAGCTTGCCGTCCTCGCCGATGAGCTCGACCGGGCTGACGAGGAACTCGAGGTTGACGCCCTCGCGCTCGGTCTCGCCCAGCTCCTCCTCGTCCACGACGAGCTCGGACCGGGTGCGGCGGTAGGCGATCGTGACGTTCTCGGCCCCGTAGCGGAGGCTGGTCCGGGAGCAGTCCATGGCGGTGTAGCCGCCGCCGATGACCACGACGTTGCGCCCGACCTCGAGCTCCTGGCCCAGGTTCGCGAGCTTCATGAAGTCGATGCCGTACTTCACCCCGTCGAGGTCCGCGCCCGGGACGTCGAGGTACACGGGGTTCATCGCGCCCGCCGTGATCGCGATCGCGTCGAAGTCCCGCTGGAGGTCCTCGAACGGGATGTCGATGCCGATCGTGGTGTCGAACACGAACCGCACGCCCAGCCGCTCGACGAGGCGGACGTCCATCTCGATCGCCTCGCGCGGGAGGCGGAATGCCGGGACGCCGATGAGCATCGTGCCGCCGCCGAACGGCAGGCTGTCGTAGACCGTGATCTGGTAGCCGCGGGTCGCCAGTTCGCGGGCCACGGCGAGACCGGCCGGGCCGGCGCCGATGACCGCGACGCGCTCCTCGCGCGGGGTGATCGAGGGCATGACGTCCGGGATGCCCGATGCCTCGTGCCACTCGACGAGGAAGCGCTTCATCGCGCGGATCGCGAGCGGGCGGTCGATGTCGCCGCGCCGGCAGGCGCGCTCGCACGGGGCCGAGCAGACATAGGAGCACATCGCCGCGACCGGGTTGGGCTCGCGGGACAGGATGTAGCCCTCCTCGAACCGCCCCTCGGCGGCGAGGTTGAGGTAGCCCCGGCAGTTGGTGCCGACGGGGCATGCCTCTTGGCACTCGATGTTGCATTGGAGCCAGGACGCGTCGACCGGCTGGACGAGGAATTCCTGGTTCTGGTCGATGGCCACGAAGCAGACGTGCCTTTCCTGCGAGCTTCGGCAGGGCGACGGGGAACGGGGCGGAGGGACGCCGCCGACGGCTCGGAGATTACCAAGCCGGGGCCATGCGTGCATGTCGAGCGGGCCATTGGGCACGGATTCACGGGTCTGGCGACCTGCTCGACCGCCGATGGCCCGCCCGATGCCGCCGATTCGCACCGACCGACCCGCCGGTCGGTCCGCGGACGGACGTCACGCGCGTGTTGACGCCTCATGGGGCCGCAGCTACGCTCACCCTGTCGCGCGGGGCTCGCCGCGGGCCTGCAAGGAGTCACGTGAGCTCGTCCGAGATCGCCTTCCTGGCCATCGGCCTCATCATCGGCGCGGCCATCGGCGCCGCCATCGCGGAGGGCCTGCGCGCCCGTCCCGCGCCCCGTGGCCAGGTCCGCGTCACGATCTCGCCGAACTCCGTGAGCCCCCGCCGGAGCACGACGCTCTCGGATCCCGCCCTCGCCGCGAGCACCGGCCCGATCCCCGGCTCGCCGGAGGAGGGAGCCTGGGAGGAGGGCCCCAGGCCGGCCGTCCCCGCGGTCGCTGCCACGGCCCCGGGCGGCGGGCCGATCGCGGTGCCCGCCCGAACGCCCGTTCCATCGCCGGCCGCCGGCATCCCCGTCGCGGCGGTCGCGGTCCCGGTCCGGGAGCCGGCGTCCGTGCCCGTCGGACCGGGCATCCCCGCGGCCCGGCCCGCGCAGCCCGCGCCGCAGCCGGTGGCACCGCCCGCCGCGCGACCGGCCCCGCCGCCGTCGGGCGGCGGACCGGCCCCGTACCCGCTGGCCTCGGCGGCCACCGCACCGGTCGCCGCGGCGGCCGCGACGCGCGTCGCCGTCGGCGTCCTCGATCCCGTCGCGCCGCTGACCGAGGCCGAGCGAGCGCGCATCGCCGGCGGCGCCGCCACCCCGCTCACGAGCGCCGTCGACGTCGGCACCACGACCGCGGGGCTCGCGGTCAGACCGCGCCCGCCCGTGGCGGAGGCCCGCCCGGTCATCCCCGGCAGCGCCGTGGCACTCTCCGTCGGCCGGCCGCAGGCGCAGGGCCGCGGGGCCTCGTCCGACGAGGGCGCCGGGGGGCCCGCGGGGATGCCGACCGCGACCGATCCCTGCGACCCTCCACGCCGCCTCGTCGAGGAACGCTGCGCCCTCGCTACCGCGTCACGCGAGCACGCGCGCGCCTCCACGGAGGCGCTCCGCGAGGCCGAGCGCGCCTACGACGCCCTGCGCGGGCTCCTCGACCAGGCCGAGAAGGCATCGGATCCCCGCGAGCTCGCCCTGGCCAAGGACGAGCTGCATCGCCGGTTCCGCGCCGCGAGCGACGCCGCCCCCGACGCCGAGGCGGCCGAGGCCGCCGCCCGCGAGTGGCTGGCTGCGATCAACGACCTCAACGGGCACGCCCGTGAGGCGGCGCGATTCCGCGAGAGCGGCCGCGCGGAGCTCCAGGCCGCGCTCCCCCGGATCGAGCGGCTCGCCGTGGACGCGGAGACCGCGCGCAAGCGGGCCGAGATCGCTGCCGCCGGCTGCCAGGAGGCGCGGGAGGCGCTGGCCGCGTGCGAGGAGGCGAGCGAGGCCCGCCGCGCCACGGGCCCCACGCCACCGCCGGAGGAGCCACACCCGTTCGACGCGCTGTGGCCCGGCGAGTCGGAGTCGACACGCACCCAGTCGCTGGCGGAGCCGGACGAGGCGCCGCCCCCCGTGGACGCGGTGGCGCTGCGCATCCTGCGCGGCGACCGCGCGGCGCGTGAACGGCTCGTGGCGGCCCTGGCGGGCGGGGACACGGAGGCGTCGCGCGCCTGGCACCTGCAGCTGTCCCGGCTGATGGACGCCATCGTGGCCCGCGCGATCGAGGATGGCTACGTGGACCTCCCGGACGACGATCCCTTCTGGGGCCTGTTCGCGTTCGGGGAGCGGCGCGAGATCGTGGGTGCGCTGTCGGCGCTGGGCTACCGGTTCGACGGGCTGCAGGGCTTCGCCGACGGCCGGGTGCCGGCGGCCAGGGACCTGTCCCTCGCCGTGGGCTACGCGGGCCTGGACCGGATGCGGATCCGCACCTGGCCGCGGGAGGCGGAGCTCGCCCGGCTGTACGAGCGCGCCACGCCCGCGGCCGATGACTGGTTGATCACCATGGCGGACGACCTCTCGCTCGGGCGCATGGTCGATGCGCTCGGGGCGCGTGCCGGCGACCTCGCCGACACGTGGAACGCGTGGGGCCGGATCCGGCCGCTCCTGCTGTCCACGAGCTGACCCGCGCCGGCAGGATCAGGCGCCGTCCGCGCCCTCGGTCTCGGGATCGTGCGCGTGGGTGGGGCCCTCGTCCTCGTCGTCCTCGATGACGATCACGCGGTGCGCCTCGGCCGCCTCGACACCGATCGGCTGGCCCTCCTCGCGCGCCCACTCGCGGATCCGGCCCTCGAGCGCCTCGGGTTGCCGGATCTGGCTCGCGTGGGCGCGCAGGGCCGCGAGCTTGCGGTCCAGCGTCGTGGTGACGTCCACCCACGCGGTGGGCTTGTTGGACCACGAGAGGTAGAGCCGGCGCACCGTCCACGGCTCCAGCCCGTCGCGGGCGAGCCACGGGAACGCCATCGCGTTGCGCGCCGCGGGGTACACGGCATCGACCGCGGCGATGCCCGCCACCCGGTGGTCGATGTGGTTCACGCCGCCGTCACCGTGGAAGACCGTCTCCGGGTCGATCGTCAGGACCGCGTCCGGGCGGAAGGTGCGGATCTCGCGCACCAGGAGCTCCCGGAGCGCGAGGTCGTTGGCGAGGGCGCCGTCGGGCTGGTGGAGGAACGAGACCCCCTCGTAGCCGACGATCCCGGCCGCGGCCCGCTGCTCCGTCTCGCGCAGGGCGGCCAGCTCGAGCGGATCGGTCCGCCAGTCGTCGGCGCCCGCGTCGCCCGACGTGCAGCACACGAGCCAGCCCGTCGAGCCCTCGTCGATCCAGCGGGCCGCCGTCGCGGCCGGCCCGAAGTCGGCGTCGTCCGGGTGCGCCACGATCACCATGAACCGCGCGGGACGCCACGCGTGGGGCGTGGGCGAAGACTCCTCGGGCATGCGCGCAACCTCTCGAATTCCGCACGCCACGCCTCGTGACGGGGGGTGCGCCAAATGTACGGACAACCTGCCTGCGTGCTAGATTCGAGCCTGAGGCTTCGCTCGTCTCCCCCCACGGGCGAAGCCTCGATCCGTGCCCGGCGAATCCCGCCGGAGCCGTCGCCGGGCGTCAGCCCGGGCGACCCGCTCGGGCCTCCTCGAGCGCCGCCCTGACCTCCTCCGCGTGGCCTTCCGCCTTGACGTTGGCCCA
Organism: Chloroflexota bacterium; assembly: GCA_025935655.1. Taxonomy (GTDB): domain Bacteria; phylum Chloroflexota; class Limnocylindria; order Limnocylindrales; family CSP1-4; genus CAIXZV01. The sequence goes on from JAICUV010000019.1 coordinate 5,665, forward strand.
GGTGCGGGCCACCGTCCCGTCGGGTCCGACGAGGAAGCTCGAGCGGCCGATGCCCATGTACGTCTTGCCGTAGTTCGTCTTCTCGCGCCAGGCGCCGTATGCCTCGGCGACCGCATGGTCCTCGTCGGACAGGAGCGTGAACGGGAGGCCGTACTTCGCGCGGAACGCGGCGTGGGCGCCGGAGCCGTCCGGGCTGATGCCCCAGATCTCGGCGCCCTGGCCCGAGATGTCCGAGTGCAGGTCCCGGAAGCCGCAGGCCTCGGTCGTGCAGCCCGGGGTGTCGTCCTTGGGATAGAAGTAGATCACCGTCCAGGAGCCGCGTCGGTCGGACAGGCGGTGCATCGTCCCGGTCTCGTCGGGGAGGGCGACCTCCGGGGCCGGGTCGCCGGGCTGCGGGATGCTCATGCCCCGAGGATAGTCCTGCGCGTCACGGAGCGGCCTCCACGACGAGCAGCCGGCCGCGCTCCACGCTCACGGACGCGTCCTCGCGCTCCCGGACGTTGGACAGACCGCGGGCCGGGCCGGCACGGAGGGGCTCGCCGCGGAGCGGGTAGCGGAGTCCCCGGGTCGTGACGCCGACGACGTCCCCCGCGAACGGGAGCAGGCTGATGGTCGCGCCGACGGGACCGGGCAGCTGCCGGACGACCGGCGAGCCGTCCCCGGCGGGCGCGGTGACGAGCGAGGCTCGCGTCCGCGCATCGAGGAGCGCCAGGTCCAACGCCGCCAGCGCCGGATGGCCCAGCAGCCACACGTTCGCGAGCTCGTGGTCCAGCCGCGGGCCCCCGAGCGCCCCGAGGACGGTGATCCGCGTCGCGCCCAATCGGAGGGCCTCGAGCAGCGCGAGCTCGGTGTCGGATTCGTCCTTCGCGACGGGCGAGCGCAGGACCCGGACGCCCGCGGCGGCCGCGGCATCGGCATGCGCCGGTTCCAGCGAGTCGAGGTCGCCGACGAGGACCGTCGGCGACAGGCCGATCGCCAGCGCACGCGCGAAGCCGCCGTCGGCCGCGATCACCTCCACGACATCCTCGTCCCAGCCCGGCCACGCCGCGTCGAGCGCGGCGCGATCCGGGACGTCGCCGTCCGCGACGACGAGGACGTGGCGGGCGGCCTGGACGGCGGCGGGACCGGGCGGCATGGGGCGGATCGTACCCCGCGTCCGGTAGACTCCCGCCGTGCCCGAGACCCCGCTGCCCGCGCCGATCCAGCGCGTCGTCGACGCCGCGGCCCGCAAGGGCGTGACCCTCGACGTCCGCGTGTTCACGGAGTCGACCCATACGGCCGAGGACGCCGCCCGCGCGGTCGAGGCCGAGCTCGGCCAGATCGTGAAGTCGCTCGTGTTCGTCGCGCCGGCCGCGGACGGCAGCCCGGAGCCGGTCATCTGCCTCGTGTCCGGCCCCAACCGCGTGGACCTCGCGCGCCTGGCCGCGGTCGCCGGCGAGCCAGACGTGCGACGGGCGAACGCGAACGAGGCGCGCGAGCTGACGGGCTTCACGATCGGCGGCATTCCGCCGTTCGGCCACGCACGACCGGTGCGCGTGATCATGGACCCGGATCTCGGTCGCTTCCCCGTGGTGTGGGCCGCGGCGGGCACCCCGACCGCCGTCTTCCCCGTGCCGCCGGCGACCCTGCGCATGCTGTCCAACGCGCACGTCGCCCCCATCTGCGAGCAGCGACGGCCCGCGGACGTCCTCGCCGAGCAGTCGCTCGAGGCGTCGCCGGACGCCGGCGCCGCCCGCGCCTGACCGGCGGTCGACGCACCATGGCCGGCGAGCCCAGACACACCGTCATCGCGTTCCCGGGCGGGCTGCGCGCCAGCCTCCGCTGGGCCGGCTCCGGGCGCGGCGCCGAGGTGTTCGCACTTTCCGAGACCGGGGGCCCCCTCGTGGACCACGGCGAGCTCGTGGGCGCGAACCCCGATGAGCGCTGTCGCGCGGAGATCAGGGTCGAGACGCCGGCGGGGCCCTGGACGGTCCGGCTCGCGTCGACGATCAGCGACGACCCGGCCGGCCTGCTGTGGGACACCGAGGGCCTGCTCGTCATCAAGTACGGGTTCCACGTGTACGCGTTCGAGGCGCGCACGGGCGTCCTCCGCTGGAGCCACCGGAGCGCCTCGCCGATCCTCGTCGTCATCGGCTCCTCGCGGCTGCCCCACGTCCTCGTCCAGGCGGAGGTGGAGACCTTCGCGCTCGAGGGCGACGGCGAGGTCGCGTGGCGGGTGGCGCACTCGGATGTCGTGACCGAGGCCGAGCTCGTCGGCGGGCGGCTGGTCCTGACGAGCTTCGACGGGCAGGTGCGGGCGATCGATCCGCTCACGGGTCGCGACGCCGGCTGAGCGTTCGGGAGGTCGACCCCGGGCGGTGGATAACCGGTGGATAAGTCCACCGTTCATGCACGGTCGGAGCGAAATAGGTGGATAAGCCCATTGACCCCCGGACCCGGCCACACCTAGCGTGGATGGCAGCCCGAAGGGGCCGAGCGATGCTAACGGCCGCGATGACATCAAGGTCCATGCGTCGAGTAGGTTCCTTCGGGCGGCTCGATTCCCCGGACCCGCGCGCGGCGGCCGCTTGCCCCGTCGCGGCTATCATCGCCGGGTGATCCCCCTGCTCCTCGTCCTCGTCGGCGCCGCCGCGCTCGTCGCCGGCTGGTGGCTGCTGCGCAGCCTCGGGCCCAGGGCACGGATCGGACGGATCCTCGCCGCGACGCACGTCGTGGAGGTGGGGCGCGCGATCGCGCTCGCGGAGGCCGGCGAGCCGCGCTACGTCGGGGTCGGCGGCCGGATCGACGCCGAGGACCCGTGGGAGGACGAGAGCGGGCGGCCCCTCGTGTTCCGGCGCAGCTCGCTGGAGCGACGCGAGGGCTCCGCGTGGGTCTCGTTCGAGGAGGACCGGCGGGCCGTCCCCTTTCAGGTGTCCGGGGCCCTCGAGCACATCGCCGTCGACCCGGACGCCGTGGGCGAGGGCCTCGTCGTCGTGACCCGCGAATCCGAGGGCACGGCCGCGGATGTCCCGGACCGCGTCCCTGCGGGGACCCCGCCGACCACCCCCGTGCGGCTCCGGGTCGAGTTCCTGAGCGCGGTGGACCACGCCCTGGTGCTCGGCGTCCCGACGTCGACGCCCACGGGCCCGGTCATGACGGCCGGTCTCGGGCGGCCGCTCATCGTCACCACGCTCGAGCCGGGGGAGGCGATGCGCCTCCTCGCCGAGGGCCGCCAGGACATAACCCGTGCCATCACCGCGCTGCTGCTGGGCGGCGGGCTCGTCGTCATGATCGGGCTCGGCTGGGCCGTCGCCGATGCGTTCCTCTAGGCGCCGGCGGCTGGCGGCCTGCGTCGGGGCCGCGGCGAGCCTCGCGGTCGCGTTGCCCGCCCTCGTCCTGGCGGCGTCGCCGAGCCCCACGGCTGCGGCCGCCGGTGATCCCCGGAGCTCGGGGCAGGGTCCGGGGCTCGTTGGTGACCCGCTGTGGGCGATCGCGATCGTCGCGGCGATCGCGCTCCTGAGCCTCGCCGCGACGGTCGTCTATGTCCGCGCCACGCGCGGACGCGGGGACGCGCCGGGGCGCTAGCTCGCCTTCGGTGGGGCGGCGTCCCCGTCGGTGCCCGCGTAGAAGGTGCGATGCACCCACGGGATGAACAGCCGGTCCAGGCCGATCCAGCCCGCGTTGCGCCACGCCAGCATGACCAGCGCGCCCAGCACGATCAGCACGGGATTCGAGCTGAGGACGCCGGACAGGACGTAGTTCGCGTTCATGAACACGCCGAAGAACGCGGCGATGCCGGTGAGCAGCCCGAGCAGGAGCCCCAGGCCCACCGCCAGCTCGCCGATCGCCACGAGCGTCGCGAACAGGCCCGCGTTGGGCACGACGACGGACTGCAGGAACGAGGCGTACCAGGAGGGCGTGCCGGGATCGGCGATGGCCTTGCCCACGAGCCCGGAGATCGCGCTGCCGTCTCCGAACAGCCACTCCCCGCTGGTCACCTTCTCGATCCCGGCGGGCAGCCAGACCGAGGCCATGTACAGGCGCACGATGAGCCACAGCCACGCAGCCGCCTGGCTCGTGAACAGGAACCGCGCCCAGCGGGGCTCCTGGAACTGGTCGGGGGTCATCTGAGGCCTGACGACGAGCTGTTGCATCGGGTGCACCCACGCAGCGAGGGGACGACGTGGCGATCCTACCCGGCCGCGCCAAGCCCATCCCGCCCGACTCGCCACGGGTGCCTCGCGGCACCGCCCGCGTGCCCGCAACGGGGCCCATGAGAACATGGTCCTATTGGCAACTCCTGTGAAGTCCGCGAGCATCGGCGACGATCCGCAATGCCTACCAAATCCTCCATGCCTCCACCGGTCACCAGGACCCCCCGTCCGGGCGATGCGACCCTTTCGGTCACGAAGGCGGCGCGCGTGCTCGGCGTGCATCCGAACACGGTCCGCGCATGGAGCGAGGCCGGTCGCCTGCGCTACTACCGGATCAACGAGCGCGGCGACCGGCGCTACCGCCTGACCGACCTCCAGCGGTTCCTCGCGGCCGCCGAGTCGGGTACCCCGGCCGCCGCCCCGGAGTCGCTGCCGGCGATCCGGGCCGGGCGGCGCGAGACGCCCCAGCCGCCCGTCCCCACCCTCACCGAGTCCGCGGCCGGGCTCGACCTCCTCGCGGACCTTGCCGAGGTCGCGTCCTTCCCGTCCGGGCTCGACCCGGCGCTCGACGAGGCCTGCCGGCGCATCCGCCTCGCGACCGGGGCCGCGCTCGTGGGGATCTGGGAGCGGCGGCCGGCCGGCCTCGTCCCGCGCGCGACGGACGTCGAGGGTCCCGGGATCACGGCCGCGCGCGTCGCGGCGCCGGCCCGCAGCCTGTTCGCGCTCGCGCTCGAGTCGCCGGAGCCGATCCACGCGCGACCCGGTGTGCCCGGCCCCGCCCCGGTGCTCGGCATGGGGACCGACGAGCTCGTGGTCCGGATCCCCGGGGGCGAGGAGCCGTGGGGCATCCTCGTGCTCGCCGGCGCGATGCAGCTCGGCCCCGACGACGGGGCTCGGCTCGCGGGCGCGATCGCCCGGACGCTCGGCGTGCTGGTCCGCGGCGCGAGTGCCACCGAACAGGCGACCAGCCGCCTCCGGCGCAGCGAGGCGCTCCGTCGCGTCGCCACCGATCTCGCCTCCCGGCTCGACGTGGGGGACGTCGTCCGGGACCTGTCCGACCACGCACGGGTGCTGTTCGGCGCTGACCGGGTGGCCGTCGTGCTGCGCGATCCCGATGGCCGGATCAGCACGCCGGGCGGGACGGGGTTCTCGGACGCGTTCCTGGCCGTCGCCCGCGAGCTCGAGGAGCAGCGGACGGGCAGCCGCGACATCCCTGCGCGACGCCCCCTGCTCCTCCTGGGGCCCGACGCACAGCGGTCCACGAGCCCGATCCGCGCGGCCGCGATCCAGGAGGGCGTGGACACGCTGCTCCTGGCGCCGCTCGTCGACGGCCACGAGCTCCACGGCGTGCTCTACCTCGCCCACGACCGCGCACACCGGTGGCGCGAGATCGACCTCGACGGGGCCGAGGCGCTCGCCGGTGATGCCGCGATCGCGGTCCGCTCCGCGCGGACCTTCGGGCGCATGGCCGCCTGGGCGGCCCAGCTCCAGTCCATCCAGCGTCTCGGCGCCCGCCTGTCCGGGCTGACCGACGTCGCGCAGATCGGCCACGCCATCGCCACCGAGCTGCGGCAGCTCATCGACTACCAGAACGCCCGCGTGTATCGCGTCCGGGACACGAACCTCGTGCCGGTCGCCATGCAGGGCCAGGGCGAGGTGTACAGCGACGAGAAGCTGGACGACCTGATCGTCGCCGTGGGCGAGGGGATGACGGGCTGGGTGGCGCGCTTCCGCGTGCCGCAGCTGGTCGACGACACCGCGAACGACCCGCGGGCGATCACGATCCCCGGCACGGAGCCCGACCTCGACGAGTCGATGCTGCTCGCGCCGATGGTCCACGAGGGCGTCTGCCTGGGCGTGGTCGTGCTGAGCAAGCTCGGATTGCGCCAGTTCACCGAGGACGACCTGCGGCTGCTCGTCATCTACGCGTCGTTCGCCGCCCAGGCGATGGCCAACGCGGACGGCACCCAGCGCCTGCGCCGCCAGTCGGACGCGCTCGAGCGCCAGCTGCGCGCCCAGCAGGAGCTCCTGCGCACGACCGAGTCGATCCTCACCACGCTCGACCAGCGCGAGGTGCTGGAGCAGATCACGGACCGGCTGGGCGCCCTCATCCAGTGCGACAACCTGGCGATCGAGGTCGTGGAGCGCGCGACCGGGCTCCTCGTGCCGCTCACCGCGCGCGGCGTCCACGCGGAGGAGTACCTCGCGCCGTGGGAGCCCGGCGAGACGGGCATCGCCACGTGGGTGGTGGAGCACAACGAGCCCGTGCTCATCGAGGACGAGTTCACCGACGGCCGGGTGAACCACTTCCGCACCACCGGCGAGGTGGACGGCAGCCTGATCGTCGTGCCGCTGCTGGGCCCGCGGGGTGCCGCGGGCGTGCTCACGCTCGAGCGGCTCGGCCGAGAGCAGCCGTTCGACGTGCAGGAGTTCGATCTCGTCAAGCTGTTCGCGGCGCAGGTGTCGATCGCGCTGCGCAACGCCGAGATCTTCCAGGCGGCCGAGATCCGCGCCCGGACCGACGACCTCACCGGGCTGCTCAACCACGGCACGTTCAAGGACTGGCTCTCGCGGAGCGTCGCCGCCCACGACCCGTTCGGGCTGGTGATGATCGACCTCGACGACTTCAAGATCGTCAACGACACGCTCGGCCACCAGGCCGGCGACCGGCTGCTGCGCGAGATCGCGGCCGCGATCCGCCAGGCCGCCCGAGAGACGGATGCGGTGTTCCGCTATGGCGGCGACGAGTTCGTCGTGATCCTCCCGCGCACGGACGCCGCCGGGCTGGCGGCGGCCGCGGACCGCGTCCTCCAGGCCGTCGCCGCGGTCGGTGGCCCGGGCTCCGCGTGGGGCGCGGAGAGCGTCCGCGTCAGCGCCTCGGTCGGCACGGCCTCCTTCCCCGAAGACGGTGCCGCGCCCGAGGACGTGCTGCTCGCCGCGGACCGGGCCTGCTTCGTGGCCAAGCGCCGCGGCCGGGGCCGGGTCGCCACGGCGGACGAGGGCCGCGCGCTCGCGAGCGAGTTCGAGCTGTCTGAGCCGACCCCGGTCGATCCGCCGAGCGTCCCCGCCTGACCCGGCGCCGGCGATGTCGCCGGGCCCGTCACCATGAATCCGGGATGGGCGTCACAATCGGCCCCACGCGGAGGTTGGCCCGTGCGCCCGTCACATCGTCGCCATCGTCGAGCACTCGCCGTCACGCTGTTCCTCGGGCTCGCCCTGGTCACGGCGGGCTGCCTTCCCGCGAGCGTCCGGCCGACCGCACCGCCGCCGCCGACGCCCACCCCCTCGCCGACTCCGCTCCCCACCCCGTCGCCGACCCCGGCCCCGCCCACGCCGACCCCGGCCCCCACGTTCGAGCTGTACAAGGTCAGGCCCGGTGACACGCTGACCACCATCGCCAGGCGGTACAAGACCGACGGACGGTCGATCGCCTACTGGAACCGCGACCGGTACAAGTCGCTGAACCCGGAGTCGTTGCGCTACGCCCCGGACAAGATCAAGGTCGGCTGGACGCTCAAGATCCTTCGCGGCCAGACCTACGTCCCGCCCGAGGACGACAGCGAGAGCGGCGAGCTGTACACGCCCCCGCCCGACGACCTGGACCCCGAGGAGCCCGACGCCAGCGCGACGCCGTCCGCCAGCCCGTAGCCATAGGGGTGATGGGCCCGGCTTCGCGCTGGGTTGCTCGCCGCCGGGATGAGGCCGCCGCCCGGGTGAGGCCGCCGCAGCGGGTGGCGTCCCTGCGCGTATCCTCGGTGCATGCCACCCGGTCGCGGACCCGCTCCCCGTGTCGTCGTCACGCTGCTCGAACCGGATCGGCAGCCCGATCCCGCCGTCGCCGCGCGCAAGAACGCCCTGTGTGTCGACAGCGTCGTCCGGCACGGGGCGGCGGCGATCCCGCTGGACGCCCGGGCCACGGACGGAGACCGGGCGGCGGCGTTCGCGTCCATGGATGGCCTGCTGCTCACCGGCGGCCCTGACCTGGATCCGGTGCGCTACGGGGCGGCTCCCGCCGGGACGCTCGATGTCGATGCCGCACGCGATGCGCTCGAGGCGAGCGCGTGGGACGCGGCGAACCGGCGCGGCCTCCCGGTCCTGGGCATCTGCCGTGGGTTCCAGGCCATGAACGTGTTCGCCGGCGGGACGCTCCTGCAGCACGTCGAGGGGCACGCGGGGCCGTCGTACGGCAGCGGGCCGGCCCTCACCCACCCGCTGCGGGTGGTGCCCGGCACGCGCCTCGCGCGGATCCTCTTTCCCGCCAACGTGGGCGGCGGCGTCGTCACGGTGAACTCCTACCACCACCAGGCCGTGCGGCCGTCGGACCTCGCCCCGGGACTGGTGGCGTGCGGCCTGTCGCCAAGCCCTGCGGGCGACCTCGTGGAGGCGTTCGAGGCGGTCGCCGGCCCCTTCCGGATGGGCGTCCAGAGCCATCCGGAGCGCACCGAGTCCACGCCGCGCCAGTTCGAGCGGCTGTTCGCGTTCTTCGTGGATGCGTGTCGGGGGCCGCTGCTGGGACGCTGATCGTCGGGCGCCGGATCGCGCGCCTCGTGGACCGCCGCGTGTTGCCGGGGCCGGCGCCAGGTGGTTCCGGCCCGCGTGGAACGCCGGGCATTCGCGGGCCGGCACCAGGCCCCAGGTGCTCCCCGCACGCGGGCTCCCCACCCGCGTGGAACGTCGGGTGTTCCCGGGCCGGCACCAGGCGTTTCCGGCGCGCGTGGAACGCCGGGCGTTCCAACTGGCGCCCGCAGCCCCTGGTTGGAACGGTGGGCGTTCCAATCGACGGAAGTCCGGCCCGATGAAACGCGGGGTGTTCCAACCGACGGCGCCGGCCGCTGGTTGGACCGCTGGGCGATCCATGGTGGCGCGCGGGTGGGGGCGCGGACGCGATTGCGGGGCGCAGGCGCGGTTGCGAGGCGCGGGCCGCGGTTGCGGGCGCGGGCCGCCAGCGGCCTAGAGCCGACCCGCCTCGATGATCCGGTTGAGGAACTGCCGCGTCCGTGGCTCGCGCGGCTCGGCGAAGATCTGCGCGGGCGGACCCTCCTCGAGAATCCGGCCCTGGTCGAGGAAGCACACCCGGCTCGCGATGTCCCGCGCGAAGCCCATCTCGTGGGTCGCGATGAGCATCGTCATCCCGCCCGCCGCGAGCTCGCGGATCACGTCCAGCACCTCGGCCACGAGCTCCGGGTCGAGCGCCGACGTGACCTCGTCGAGGAGCAGGAGGTCGGGCTTCATCGCGAGCGCCCGGACGATCGCCACGCGCTGCTGCTGCCCGCCCGACAGGCTGTCCGGCACGTCCCGCGCCTTTTCGCCGAGGCCGAACCGATCGAGCAGCGCCAGCGCCTCGGTCTCGGCCTCGGAGCGCGACTGCCTGAGCACCTTGCGCGGGCCGAGCGTCACGTTGTCGAGGACGCTCATGTGCGGGAACAGGTTGAACGCCTGGAACACGATCCCGACACGCCGCCGGATCCGGTCGACGTTGACGCCCTTGGCGGTGATCTCATCGCCCTCGATGAGGATCCGGCCGGCGTCGATCGGCTCGATGAGGTTGACGCAGCGCAGGAGGGTGGACTTGCCGCTGCCCGACGCGCCGATGAGCGCGATGACCTCGTGCTCGGCGACCTCGAGGTCGATGCCCTTGAGCACCTCCAGCTCGCCGAACGACTTGTGCAGCCCCTGGATCGAGAGCGCGGCGGTCACCCCCGCACCCCGCCGATGCCGCGGCGGCCCGCGTCGACCGCGGGCCTCGGCCCCCCGCCCTGGCCACGACGCCGCTCGCGTGCGACGAGCCAGTCGGTGAACCGCGCCAACGGGATGGTGACCACCAGGAAGATGAGGGCCGTGGCGACGTACGGGGTGAAGTTGAAGGACGCCGCGCTCATGATCTGGGTCTGGCGGAAGATCTCGACCACGCCGATGAACGACACGAGGACCGTGTCCTTCTGGAGGCCGATGAAGTCGTTGAGCAGCGGTGGGATGACGCGCCGCACGGCCTGCGGGACCACGACGTAGCGCATCGTCTGGAGCTGCGAAAGGCCCAGCGACCGGGCCGCGGCCGACTGGCTGGCGTGCACCGATTCGATGCCGGCCCGGTAGACCTCGGACACGTAGGCCGAGTACACGAGCGTGAGGACGACGACCGCCCAGAAGAACTCGTCCTTCGGCACGCCCTCGATGCGCAGCGCCGGGATCCCGATCCCCAGGGCGATGATGACGAGGACGCCCGGTAGCGCCCGGAACACGTCAACGTAGATCGTGGCCATGAGGCGGAGCGGGAAGAACACCGGTCCGGGCATGCTCCGGATCACCGCCAGCAGAAGCCCGCAGATGAGGATCAGGACCTCGGCCAGCAGGAACAGCTGGACGTTGACCCAGAACTTCGAGACGAGCTTTGGCAGCGACGACCAGAAGATCTCCGGGTTGAGGAACTGCGCCTGGACGCGCGGCCAGCCGGCGGAGTTGACGACGACGTACGCGATCGCCCCGAAGACCACGACCGTCGAGACGATCGCGATCAGGAGCGCACGTGCGCCCTCGCCGCCGAGCCCGAGGCGGGGCCCGGGCGCCCGGGCCGGCGGCACCGACCCGGACGGCTGGGCGTAGACCCCCTCGGGATCCATCAGCTAGGTGGAGCGGATGTCAGGGCTGGAAGACGGGCGCCCCGGCGTTGTCCGAGAGCTCTTCCTGGGTGATCCGCGCAAGCTCGCCGGAGTCGCGCAGCTGGCCGATGGCCGTGTTGACGCAGGCGGTGAGCGGGCTGCCCTTGTCGAGGACGACGCTGAAGTGCTCTCCGCCCTCCTTGGGCGGGAACTGGCCGACGATGACGCCGCCGTCGAACTGCGCCGCGGTGACGTAGAAGGCGGTGGGCAGGTCGACGACGAGGCCGTCGATCTGGCCGTTCTTGAGCGCCTCGACCGCGAGGTCGTTGGTGTCGTAGACCTTCGCCTCCTTGGACGGGGCGATGACGTCGGTGATCGTCGTCAGGCTCGTGGTGCCGACCTGGGCGCCGAACTGGAAGTCCTTCAGCCCGCTGATCGTCGTGACCTTCGAGAGCTTGCTGTCCTTCGCGGCGACGACCGCCTGGGCGACGTCGTAGTACCCGTCGGACAGGTCGACCGCCTGGGCGCGCTCGTCGCTGTAGCTGACCTGGCTCAGGTAGATGTCGAAGTCCTTCTCGCCCGGCCCGATCGCGTTGTTGAACGGCGCGACGACCCAGGTGACGGTGTCGCCGACGAAGCCCAGGTTGCGCGCGATGGACCACGCGACGCGACCCTCGAAGCCCTGGCGGTTCGTCGGGTCACCGAGCTCCCACGGGTCGGTTTTCGGATCGGACGGCTGGTAGTACGGCGGGTAGGCGGGGTTGTCCGCGCCGATGGTCAGCGTCCCCTTGGTCTTGGTCTGCAGGGAGTCGAACGTGCAGGCGGCGGCGGCCTGCGAGGGAGCCACCGACGCGGCGGCGGATTCCGAGGCCGCGGCGCTGGCGGCGGCGGACGAGCCCGCGGACGGCGAGGCGCCGCCGGAGCAGGCCGCGGCGAAGACGGCGACGAGGGCGAGGGCGGAAACGCCCGTGACGGTGCGCATGGGTGTGCGATCTCCTCCAAGAATGGTGCGGGGCGGATTGTACCGCCGGGATCAGACGGATCCGGGGGCGAGTCCGTCCACGCGTTCAGCGGGGGCGCCCTCGGGGCGGATCGTGACGGCCATCCCGCCTGTGAGCCCGAGCGCCTCCGCCCCGTTGCCCTGGTTCACGCCGATGCACGCGCGGCCGTAGGAGTCCTCGTACAGCAGCGGCTCCCCCGCGCGACGCTCGCCGAACGTGGGCGACCACGGGACCAGGTGCTCGCGGCCGTCGCCCAGGGTCACGCGGAAGCGCCGCCCGACCGGTTCGCCCAGGGTCGCGCGCACGTCCACGAGGAGCGCGGACAGCTTCACGTTGCCGAACGTGTCGACGTACACGATCTCGGTCGCGAGACCGCCGTCCACGGGTCGCGGCACCGGCAGCGGCGACGGGACGAGCGACGCCGGATCGAGCGTCGGGCCCAGGGACGCGAACGGGACGCCCCGGGCCATGTGCCCGGCGGCCGGCGCGAAGACGTCCCGGCCGTGGAACGTGGCGGTCACGATCGGCAGCCGATAGGCCTCGTTGGCGAGCTCCCGCGCCTCGGTGATACCGCCCAGCCGGTCAGCCGCCGGCATCAGCAGGCCGTTGTCCGGGCCGATCAGCACGTCTCCCCGGGCGACGCGCAGCGCGACCGGCCGGCGGGCCGTGCCCACCCCCGGGTCGACGACCGCGACGTGGACGCCCACCGGGACGTACGGCAGCGCCGCCCACAGCGAGAGCGCGCCCTCGCCGATCGCGAACTTGCGCACGTCGTGCGCGAGGTCGAGCACCTCCGCGTCGGGACAGATGCCCAGCACGACCGCACGACAGATCGCCGCGGACGGGTCGCGGAGGCCGAAGTCGGTGAGCAGCGAGACGATCGGACGGGCCATAGGCGCCCGATGGTAGCGGGTGGCCGCCGGACCCCGGAAACGCCGAAGCGACGCCGGGAGGAGGTCGGCGTCGCTTCGGAGGATCGCTTCGGTGCCGAGGGAAGGAGGGAGGCCCGCCGGCACCGACGGAGATGTCCGGTTCGCTGTACTGCACCGTGGTGCGGTGGGGCAACTATGGGCGTGGGGGTAGGGGGGTTCGATGACCCGGGAGTCCCAGTGGATCGGGTACTTGCGGGGTGCACGACCCGGCCTCGCTAGACTCCCGTCGTGCGGGTGCGGACGATCGAGCTGCGGATCCTGGGGGTGGTGCTCACCGCCCTCTGGACGCTCGTGTTCGGGCTGGTGCTGCTGGGGTACCGGCCCGGCGGCCCGGTGGACCTCGCCGTGGGCGTCGCGACGCTGGGCCCGATCGCCATCGCCGTCGCCGCCGTGGTCTGGCCGCCGGTCGCGCGTGGCGACCGTGCGTTCGCTGCCATCGCCTGGCTCGCGCTCGGGGCGATCCTGCTGCTCGTCCCCTCGATCGCCAGCCTCGTGAACCAGCTCCAGGGCCGTGGGCCGCAGACCCTGCTCCCCTCCTTCGAGGCCGCCTACCCGTGGCTGCTCGCGCTCGTGGCCACCGGGCTGTTCGCGGGCCTCGGGATCGCGCGTCGCCGCCTGGGCGAGACGGCGCTGCGACGCCGTCGCCTCGTCGCGGGGAGCACGCTCGGCCTCGTCCTCGTGCTCCTCTCGGGGACCGCTTTCGGCACCGCGGCGATCGTCAACGAGCTGGCGCTCGCGGACCGGCCCGCGATCGCCTCCCGCTTCGGCCCGACCGATCCCTCGCTCGAGGTCCCGCCGTGCGACGGCCCGCTCGAGGCCGGCGCGACCGCCAAGCTGGTGCTGCTCATGGACAGCTCGATCGACGACCGGAGGACCGGCCAGGTCCGGCTCGAGGGGATCCGCAACGGGGCCGACTTCCAGTACGCGGGGTTCGCGGCCTCGCGCCTGACGATGGGCCAGCAGGGCGTGACCCGGGACGCCGGCCGGGCGTGGATCCTCAGCCCTGGCCGCCCGTGGGCGCCGACGACGATCGACGAGGCGGCCAATCACGACCTCGACCGTGCGGTGGTCAACGAGGCGCTGACCCCGGACGACCGGGCTGTGGCCGAGGACCGCGGCCTGTCGTTCATCGAGGGGGCCCGGGCCCGGCACTGTCGCGTCGCGCTCGACGGCACGATGGTCCGCCGGGCGCTCCCGCAGGTCGACCTGCTCGTGGGCGCGACGGACCTGTCACGCTGGCGGGGCGACCTCGACTACTGGGTGTTCGCCGACGGGCAGCTGGGCCAGGTGGACGGCCGCCTCACCGGTCCCGCCGGCAGCCTCGACCCTGACGCCCTCAACGCGCTCATCCGGTTCCGGCTCACCGCCGTCGACCGTGGCCTGCCCATCACCGTCCTGCCGCCGCTGTAGCTGCCGCCGATGCGAAGGGGTTCCCGCCCGTGACTTCAGCCGACGACCTTCCCGATGGCCTCGACACGTTCGAGGAGCCGCCCGACGATGGCGCCCGGATCGAGGGCAAGCGCGACCGGCTGGCCCGCCTGCTGTCGGTCCTGCGCGTGCTCCAGGCGCACGGCGACGCCGGCATCTCCCCCGCCGAGATCGCCCGTCGCACGGGCATGAGCAAGCGCTCGATCTACCGCGACCTGAAGGCGCTGGAGATCGAGATGCAGGTCCCGCTGTGGAGCGACAAGGGCCGCTGGGGCGTCCAGCCCGGCGCGTTCCTGCCGCCGCTCCGGCTGTCGCTCCAGGAGGCGATGGCCGTCTTCCTCTCGGCGCGCCTCGTGACCCGCTACGCGGACAAGTACGAGCCCAACCTCGCGTCCGCGTTCGAGAAGCTCGGCGAGGCGCTCCCGGACGCCCTGCGCCAGCCCGTCGAGCGGACGCTGGACGACCTCTCGCAGCGTCGCGTGGACCCCGACTTCAACCGCCACGTCGCGGACCTCACGAAGGCCTGGGCGGAGCGCCGCGTGGTCCGGTTCCGCTACCAGCCGGCCCGCTACGACGGGACCGACCGCGAGCCCCGGACCGCCGAGGTGGAGCCGTACCTCCTGGAGCCGTCGCTGGCGACGCACGCGCTGTACCTCATCGGCCTCGACCGGACGCGCGGAGCGATCCGCACGTTCAAGGTGGAGCGCATCGTGGACCTGGCGCTGACGCCCCAGGCGTTCGAGGCGCCGGAGCCGGCCGCGCTCGCGGCGACCCTCCGACGGGCGTGGGACATCATCGCGGACCAGCCCCCGACGGACGTCGTGCTGCGCTTCGACCCGTCCGTCGCGACGCGCGTGCGGGAGGCGACCTGGCACCCGAGCCAGGAGGTGGCGGAGGGCCCGGACGGCTCGCTGGAATGGCGCGCCCGGGTCGCCGGCACGATCGAGATCCGCCTCTGGATCCTGTCCTGGGGCGACGAGGTGGAGGTGCTCGCGCCCGCCGAGCTGCGGGCCGACGTCGCCGCGACGCACGCCCGCGCCGCGGAACGCTACCGAGCCAGCTGAGGCGGGATTGGACGGGCTCGGGTAGGCTGGGCGACCTCACCTGTGGGGTCCGGGGGCCCCTCGCCAGCCGCCGGACCAGGGAGGCCCAGCCATTCACACCGCGACCACGCGCCCCATTTCCGCGCGCCCTTCGTGGCGCCGCCGCCTGACCCTGACGCTCGTCTCCGCGCTCGCCGTGGCCACGATGCTGGGCGTGTACGCGCCCACCGCGAGCGCCAGCACCGCGTCCAACATGGAGTCGCAGATCCTGACCTGGATGAACCGGGACAGGGTCGCCGCAGGCCTGGTGGCCTACCGCCGCGACGGCAAGCTGGCCTACGTTGCGGGGAAGCGCGCGGCGCGCATGGCGTCGCTGCGCACCCTCTCGCACACCGCCGCCGGCCCCAACCTCGGCTACCAGCTGTCCTCGTACGGGGTCCAGTGGTACGACTGGGGCGAGGCGATCGGCGCGACGAGCTATCCCTGGGGCAGCAAGGCGGCCGCGAACCTGTACTCGATGTGGAAGGCGAGCGCGCCGCATCGCGCGCTCATGATGAGCACCGGCTTCAACTACATCGGGATCGGCGTCGCGCGCGCCAGCAACGGGTCCACGTACGCCTCGATCGTGTTCACGGACTCGAAGGACCACACGGGCGCGGTGGGCAAGAACGTGTCGGTGTCCGCGTCGGGGACCACGGTCTCCTACGCCTGGACCGGCGCGGACGTGAGACTCCAGAAGCGCACCGCCGGGCTGCGCTCGTTCGACGTCCAGTACCGGGTGGACGGCGGCACGTGGCGCACGATCCGCAACGACACGACCAACCGCGGGTTGTCGCTTGCCAACCGCGCCCGTGGCCACTGGTACGGGTTCCGCGTTCAGGCGGCGGATCAGCGCGGTAACCTCGGCTCGTGGAGCCGCGAAGCGAAGGTCTGGGTGCCGTAGCCGGACGGCGCCTGCCGTTCGCGTCCGTCAACCTCATCTCCGACCCGATCCACGGGTACGTCGAGCTCACCAAGCGCCTCGCGCCGGACGAGGCGCGCGCGGCGGGGCTCCAGCCCGAGGACGTGGCCGAGGACGACCTCCTCGACACGGCGTGGGTCCAGCGGCTGCGCCGCATCAGCCAGCTCCAGAGCGCCCGCTGGGTGTTCCCGACGGCGGAGCACTCGCGGTTCACGCACGGCCTGGGGGTGATGCACGAGGCCGGGCTGTGGGCACGGTCCCTGTACCCGTCACTCGTCCCCTCGCTGGCGTCGCTCGCCCCCGGCGAGCCGGTCCCGTCGGAGGGCCTGGTGGTCGAGACGCTGCGGATCGCGGGGCTCCTGCACGACGTGGGCCACGGCCCGTTCGCGCACTTCTTCGATGACCGGTTCCTCGCGGCCTTCCCGGCCCCCGAGGACCCGCGCCGCGCGGGCGCGAAGACGCTCTCGCACGAGGACCTCTCGCAGCTCATCATCGAGCGCGAGCTCGGGCCGGAGATCCGTGGCCTGCGACGTGCGCCGGGCGCCGTCCCGGAGCGCGACCGCTTCGCCGACGGGGAGTCGATCGACCCGCGCTGGGTCTCGTTCCTGATCTCCAAGCCCCCGCTCGTGGACGCGTCGATGCCCGGCTGGGTGCGGACGCTCCAGCCGCTGCTGTCGGGCGTGTTCACGGTGGACAACCTGGACTACGTCCGTCGCGACGCCTACCTGACGGGCGTCTCGATGGGCCCGGTGGACGCGGAGCGGCTCCGCCGCTACACATTCGTCTCGAGCCGCGGGCTGACGCTCTACGAGAGCGGCATCGGCGCGCTCGAGATGTTCCTCACGGCGCGGCTGTTCATGTACCAGCACGTGTACCTGCACCGGACGGTGCGCGCGATCGACCTGGACCTCGAGGAGGTGTTCGCGCCGTCGATCCGGGCCGTGTTCGGCGACGGCTCGCCGGCCGAGCGGCTGGGGGCGTTCGCCGATCTCGACGAGTACGCGCTGCTCCACCAGGCGGCCGGGTGGGCGCGTGGCGAGCACCTGTCGAGCGCGCCGGTCCCGGGCGACGGGACGGTGACCCGCGAGATCGCCGACGGCTGGCGGGCGATCCTCCTCCGCCGGCCGCGCTGGCGGGGCGAGCACGAGGTCCGCACCGAGGCCGCATCGTGGGACTGGCCGCAGGCGCTGCTCGACGAGCTGGGGCCGGCAGAGCCGGGCCGGGTTCGCATCGACCTGACCGGCGTGGACGCCCGACCCGGGGCATCGAAGCCGCCGACGCTCGCGATCGAGCGACGCGACGGCGGCGAGGGGCCGGCGCTCGGCGAGGCGCTGTCGAGGCTGCCGGCCTGGCTCCTCATCGGGCGGCGCTACCGGCGGGTCGACTAGGGGGCTGATCGTCCCCGGCGGGGCTTCCCGCGCCGCCGGCCGTCAGCCGCCGCCCAAGGTCGCGGGGTCGGCCCAGCCGACGTACTGCACCACCGTCCGGAACCCGAGGCGCTCGTAGATCGGCCGGCCCATGTCGCTCGCCTGGAGGATCGCGACGTCGCAGCCGGCCGCGATCCCGTCCTCCACGACGCGCATCGTCATCGCCGCGCCGTAGCCCCGCTGCCGCGCGTCCGGCACCGTGGAGATGTTGTAGACGCCGATCGTGTGGCCCGTCATCAGGCCCAGCCCGGTCGTCACCGGCACGCCGTCCGTGTGGCCGACGTACAACGCAACGCCCGGCTCGTGGAGGACCGCGTCGCCCATCAGCTCCTCGACCCACTCGAGCGGCATCCCGAAGCCGTCGGCGGCGGCACGGACATGATCCCGAAGACCCGCCGGATCGGTCACGCGACGGATCTCGTGGTCGCCCGGCACCAGCACGACGTCCGTCGCCGGCAGCGGCCACTAGGCCATGCCCGGCATCCAGGGGTCCGCGGAGATCGGCGCGAGCCCCAGCTCGGCGACCAGCGGCATGAAGCGGTCGTCGACCCC
>JAICUV010000208.1 GCA_025935655.1 Chloroflexota bacterium
AGACGGGCTTCGGTCCCGCGGAGATCGAGAGCTTCTACGACCTCGACGAGGTCGCGCCGTTCTACGACGAGGGCGTGGCCGGCGTGGTCGTGTCCGCGATCTTCGCCGCGCGGGTCCGCCCAGACGCTGAGGCGCGCGCGTCGTGGGAGCACGACGGCGTGCGCTGGGTCCCGGCGGCGGAGGCGCCCGCGCTCGCGATCTGGCCGTCATACGCCGAGAGCATCAGGCGTGTCCGGGAGGTGCTCCTCGACCCGGCGCTCGAGCCGTGGTTCGCGCTCGACGCCGACGGGGGCCGGATCGCGCGCCGCCCGACGGCTCAGTAGCGCTCCGGCACGAACGTCTGCTCGTCCATCGGCGGCCGGACGTAGCCCCGGTCGGGCTCCCGGGGCGGCAGCACGATCGGCTCGGGCGTGAGGTCCTCGTACGGGATGAGGCTCAGCAGGTGGCTGATGACGTTGAGCCGCGCCCGGCGCTTGTCGTCGCCGTTGACCACGTACCACGGCGCCTGCTTGATGTCCGTGTGACGGAACATCTCGTCCTTGGCCTTGGAGTACTCGACCCAGCGGGTCCGTGACTGGAGGTCCATCGGCGACAGCTTCCAGCGCTTCGTCGGGTCGGCGATGCGCGCCTGGAACCGGCGCTCCTGCTCGGCGTCGCTCACCGAGAACCAGTACTTGATCAGGATGATCCCCGAGCGCACGAGCATCCGCTCGAACTCCGGGCAGGAGCGGTAGAACTCCTCGACCTCCTCGGCCGTGGCGAAGCCCATCACGCGCTCCACGCCGGCGCGGTTGTACCAGCTGCGGTCCAGCAGGACCATCTCGCCGGCCGCGGGCAGGTGCCCGACGTAGCGCTGGAAGTACCACTGCGACCGCTCGCGGTCCGACGGCGCGGGGAGCGCGACGATGCGGGCGACGCGAGGGTTGAGCCCGGCGGTGATCGTCTTGATCGAGCCGCCCTTGCCGGCGGCGTCGCGGCCCTCGAACACGATCACGACCTTGAGCCCGCGGGCGCGGATCCACTCCTGGAGCTTGGACAGCTCGACCGAGAGCTTCGCGAGCTCCGCGAGGTAGACCTTGCCCTTGAGCTTCGGCTTCGGCGGGAGCGTGCCGAGCGGCGGCGCGGTCTCGGTGTCGGTGGCGACCTCCGCCGCCTGTCGCGGTGCCTTGTCCCTGGCCATGGCCGCCCTCGTCGATCCCGGCGGGCGCCGGATCCGATCGCGCCCGCACCGTGCGCACCAGTATGGGCGCAGGCCGTTCCGCTAGTAGACTGTCGCCCACCACCTGGAGGATGACATTGCGCGAGAGGGTGACGGCATGACCGAGACGTTGGCGAACCGCCGGGTCTTCCGCTCCAAGGTGGACGCGATCCGCCCGACGTACGGCTTCGAGGACGTCTCGCTCGCACCCGGCACGGATACCGTCGACCCGGCCGATGTCGTCCTCGCGCAGGACTTCTGCGGCATCCGCCTGGAGCTGCCCGTCGTCGCCGCGGCGATGGACGCCGTCGCGGACGTCCGCCTGTCGGCGGAGCTCGCGCGCCTCGGCGGGCTGTCGTTCCTCAACCTGGAGGGCGTCCAGTTCCGCTACGCGGACCCGTCCGAGGTCCTCGACCGCATCATCGCGGCGCCCGATGACCGGATCCAGGACGTCCTCGCCGAGGCGTACACCGCCCCGATTCGCGAGGAGCTGATCGCGGCCCGGATCGAGGAGCTCCACGCCGCGGGCGCCAAGGTCGCCGTGAGCGCGACCCCGGGGATCGCCCGCACCTACGGGCCTCTCTGCGCCGAGCAGGGCGCGGACCTGTTCCTCGTCCAGAGCCAGGTCTCCTCGGCCCGCCACCTTGCCTCCGGCTACGAGCCGCTCGCCCTGTCCGAGTTCACGCGCTTCATGCCGATCCCGGTCGCGGTCGGCAACACCACCAACGCCGAGGCTGCGTTCCTCCTGATGGAGCAGGGCGCCGCCGCCATCTTCGTGGGCGTCGGCCCCGGCGCCGCGTGCACGACGCGCGAGGTGCTGGGCATCGGGATCCCGCAGGTCACCGCGATCGCGGACGTCAGCGCGGCCCGCGACGCCTACCTGGCGGAGACCGGCCGCCACGTCCCGGTCGTCGCCGACGGCGGCATGAAGCGGGGCGGAGACATCGCGAAGGCGATCGCCGCGGGTGCCGACGTCGTGATGCTCGGGTCGCCGCTCGCGCGCGCCTCCGAGGCGCCTGGCCGCGGGACGAACTGGGGCATGGCCGCGCCCTCGCCGGTGCTCCCGCGCGGGACGCGGATCAAGGTGGGGACCGTCGGCTCGCTGGACCAGATCCTGAACGGGCCGTCGCACGTGACGGACGGGACCCAGAACCTCATGGGCGCGCTGCGCCAGTCGATGGCGGCCCTGGGCGCGCGCACGATCGCGGACATGCACGACGTCGAGATCGTCTACGCCCCGTCCGTCGTGACCGAGGGCAAATCCTGGCAGCTGCGCGGCAGGTAGCCGCCGGTCGGCGGCGTCGCTGCGGCGGCGTCGTGTCACCAGGTCGCTGTCGCACGCGTCGCCGGGTCGCCAGGGCTCCCGCGTCGCCGGGTCGCCGTAGCGGGCGCATGCCCCCCGGGCATCATTGACGGGCCCAAGGCCCTTGGAACGCCGATTCGCCGGCGCCACGGCGCTCGCCCGTGCCCGGTGGACATGACGAGAGCCCGAACGACCCGTTGAGGCCGCGAACAATGACCGCCAGGCATGGCGGCCACGGGGCGGGCGCGCTGCCTGGCGAAGCGCTGCCCCGGCGGACGCGCTGCCAGACATGGCGGCCACGCGGCGGGCGGGCCGCCTTGCGAATGCGCTGCCCCGGCCGACGCGCTGCCCGTCACCGGCGCCCGATCCGGATCGCGCACGCTGTCGTGCGACCGGAGGGTCGCTTGGGGACCGGCGGCTCTGTCGCCCGACACTCCGCGGGGGCATCCTCGCGGCGGAGGTGTGGGCCATGCGCTGGGCGGTCGCACTCGCCGCGGTCGTGCTCGTCGGGGCGTGTCAGTCGTCGCCATCCCCCGACGCGGCAGCCGGCGTCCCAGCCACCATGCCGACGCCGACCCCGACGGAGCGTGTGCCGCTCGGGACGCCGGTCCCGGCGCCGACGCCCGTCCCCGGCTCCAGTCGTTCGCCGGCGCCTGCGGACGCACAGGGGCGCCCCGGCGTGGTGGTCTCGCTGGCCTGGGCGGTGGATGTCGAACAGCCGGCGGCCGCAACGGTCGTGATGGACGACGGGCTCGTCGTCTGGAACGAGCAGGGCCTGCGCCGCCTGCAGCTCGCCAGCGGCGGTCTCGAGTGGGTGCGCAGCCAGCTGGACGCCACCGGGCTCCTCGACTGAAGCGGAGCGTGGGAGGCGCAGCTCCGAGTGGGTGCCCATCCGCCGGGCCACGGCGTCACGACGTACACGTTCGAGCTCCCGGGCGCGGGCGAGCCGGTCCGTGTCGCGACCAGCGACCCGGGCGGCTTTGACCGCGAGTCCTGGATCGTGCCCCCGGAGATGCAGGTGCTCGGCGACCTCGCCGAGGGGATGGTCGATGCCGACACGTGGATCCCATCCCGGTTCGTCGCGGAAGGCCCGGCGGCCTATGAGCCGTCCGAGTACCTCTTCCACGTCACCTTCTACCAGCACGAGGATCCCGGGAGGTCCGCGATGGACATCGACGTGGACGACGTGGCCTGGCCGCTGACCGGGGAGCTTGACGCGATGGGCGATCCCGTCCCCGGAGCCGAGACGGGTCAGATCGTGCGCTGCGCGGTCGTCCCGGCGGCCCTCGCCACGGCGATCCGCTCGGCAGCATCGGCGGCCGGCGCGGACCTGCCGGTCTCCGCGGTCTCGAGCACGGTCCAGCTTCGCTGGAAGGGCGGCGACGGGCTCGCGGCGGTGACCCTCCAGCAGCTCCTTCCCAGCCGCCACGACTGCGCCGCCTTCGTGGACTGAGCGGGGCGTCAGCTGCGCCGGGCGTCCTCGCCGGGGATGCCACGCGCGGCGATCTCGGCCGCGAACCCCTCGAGGTCCTCGACGCCGTAGTAGATCGCCGGGATCCTGAGCGGGCCCCAGCGGACCGGCGGCGTGTAGTCCAGCCGGACGCCGCCGCGCGGCGAGCCCGCGAACGACACGTCGTGGTGGCGGATGCTCATGCGCACGCCGATCGCGGTGATCCATGCCCACGGCCCCTCGATCCGCCAGCGGGTCACATCCGCGACGGGCGCCGCGAGAGCGAACCGTCCGAACCGGACGCGGACCTCGTCGTCCGCGACCTCGGCGTACGCCCGCTCCGGCGTCACCCCGAACGCGATGCGCAGGAACAGCCGGGACCGGGAGCCGATGCGGATGGGGTAGCGAGTCGTCATGGCGTGGATCGTACGGCTACGTCATTCGTCGGGCATCGATTGGCGACGCCTGTCGCTGGGGCCCGGCCTCCACGCGGCGCAGGATACGGCCATCGAACGCGACGGGTGCAGGGTCCGGTCCAGGGCCCCGAGAACCCGAAGCGCTCGGGACAACTGAAGAACAACCGAAGAACGAGCTCCTCCGACTCCTGCGACCGACCGCCAGCTCCCTACCCAGGCGGTCGGTCGCTTTTCGTCTGTCACGCGGCGCTCGCGTCGGCCAGGCTCAGGCCCGCCCGCGCGCCGCCCAGGCGACGGCGGTGACCACGAGCGGCCCGGGCGGGACCCCGCGTCGCGCAGCCTCGCGGATCGCCTCGCGCCGACCGTCGTCCACTCGCTTGAGATACGTGCCCGCCGGGCCCACGCCGCGGGTGAACGGCTCCCACCATGCCTCGAAGTCCGGGTGCGCCAGGCTGATCGAGAGCGCCGTCCCCTCCACCTCGGCCAGGCCCGCGGTCGCGAACAGCTCCTCGAGATGCCCCTCGCGCGTGCCCGGCAGCCGCGACTCGTCGTCGATGTCGGGGTCCACCGACCGGGCCGCGTCCCAGAACAGCCGAAGCGGGCCCTGCTGGCCCGCGTGGTCCCAGACGCACGCAGCGACCACGCCACCCGGCCGCGTCACGCGGGCGAGCTCGGACAGGTCCGCCACCGGGTCGGCCATGAAGTGCACGACGAGCTGGGCGAGAGCGGCGTCGAAGTGGTCATCGGCGAAGGGGAGCGCGCCTGCCGACGCCTCCCGGACGTCCACGCCCGGGTAGCGCTCCACGGTCGCCGCCACGAACGAGCGGGACGGATCCACCGCGGCGACCGAACCGGCGCCCAGCCGCCCCACGAGCTCGCCCGTGAGCGCGCCCGTCCCACAGCCCACGTCCAGTACCCGTTGACCCGCGTGCACGCCGGCGAAGTCCGCCAGCTGTGCGGAGAGGAGGCGCGAGTAGCGACCCATGAACCCGTCATAGGCCTCCGCGGCGACATCGAAGGTCATGCGTGTGACCCCCCGACTCGGTGAAGGGACGTGGCGGCGGGCTGGCGGCCGGCCGGGATCACGCGATCCCGAGTGTACGGAGCGTGTCACTGCCACCGGGGAGGTGGCCCGCCTCGGCGAAGCGGCGCAGGTGCTCGGCGGATCGCGGCTCCACGGCGGTGGCCGCATCGAGCGCCGCACGCGCCTCCGCAACGCGTCCGGCCAGGGCGAGCCCGACCGCGCTCCACAGGACGACCTGGTCGTCGCCCGGGGCGAGCTCCAGGGACCGCGCGGTCGCGTCGGCCGCCGCCGCGCCGTCGCCCCGCAGCCACGCGGCCTCGGCCTCGCCCATCGCGTCGTAGGCGCGTCCGAGGGCCAGGAGGCGCGCGAGCTCGTCGAGCGGCTGCCGGCTGTCCACGACCCGCAGGTCGTGAGTGCGGGCCCACGGTGGCGGCGACGTCGCGGGTCCGGCCTCGGCGGCATCGGCGGTTCGGCCGGGCGCCACGACGAGGGCCGCCGACTGGCGGCCACGGACGTCCCCGCCCTCGCGCTCCGCCGCCAGCAGCGCCGCGAGCAGCCGGGAGGCCAGGTCGCCGTCCGCCTCGCCGAACGCGCGGAGCATCGCCGCGGGCACGGTCGGCCGCTCCATCATGTTCGCCTGGACGGAGATGCCGGGCGCCACGAGGTGCGAGGCGAAGCGCACGCACCGGGAGCCGGTGTGTGCCGCGGATCGCCCGGCGGCGTCGACCATGCCGACCTGCCGGGTCG
>JAICUV010000168.1 GCA_025935655.1 Chloroflexota bacterium
AGCCAGGTGACGACGAGGGCGCCGATGGCGAGCGGCAGGCTGCGCAGGACGCGGACCGGCAGCGGCGTCACGAGATCGTCGGGGAGGGTGAGCTCGCGGTAGGCGACGTCGTACAGCGACCGCCACGAGAGCAGGCCGACGACGGCCACGGGCGCCAGCGACAGGAGCCGCAGCAGCGCGATCCGGACGAGTCCGGGCGCCGCGTCCAGGTTGCTGGCCGGGGCCGGGATCCCCTCGTCGGCAGCCGCCTCGAGCGCGATCGCGATCCCCTGCCGCTCCGCCCACGCGCCGACGAGCAGGCCCAGGACGAACAGGACGACCCCGCCCGCCAGGCCGCCGACGATGAGCGCGACCAGGGCGCCCGACGGCGCCCCGAACACGAGCGAGCTGACCGGTCCGCCGAGCGCGTTCTGGAGCCCGGTCGGCGTGGGCAGCACGACCACCGGCCAGGTCACCAGCACGAGCCCGCCACCCGCGAGGAACCCGGCCAGGCCCACCGCCCACGAGGACGGCCGGACGAGCGTCACCACGAGCGCGTCCCGGATCGACGCGGTCCACGGCAGGCGGTCGCCCCGCGCGTCGTCGTGCGTCTCGTCCTGCCCGGGGTGGACGGTGCCGGGCGCGGCGGTCATGGCTGCGCGCTGGCCCCCTCGGTGAGCGGCCCGAGCGCGCGAAGCGCGGCCTCGACCTTGTCCATCTCCGCGCCGTAGGTGGCGAAGTCGCCGTTCCGCAGCGCGTTCTGGGCCAGCTCGAAGTGCGTGTTCGCGTACTGGACGAGGCCCGCGACGTCGGTCGGGAGGCCGGCGCCGGGCGGGGTCGTCGCGCCGGGAGTGGCGGACGGACCGGGCGTGGGCGTCGGGCCGGACGATGGTGTGGGCGTCGGCGACGGCCCGCCCTCGCCCTGCTGGGACAGCAGCAGCGTCAGCGCCTCGCCCAGCGAGTCGCCCCACACGATGGTCGTGGGGCTGGCCACCACGATCTTCTGGAACTCCGGCAGCGCGGACGACGTGGACTGCAGGTAGACCGGCTGCAGGTAGAGCAGCGAATCGCCGACCGGCACGACGATGAGGTTGCCGCGGACCACGGAGCTCCCGCTCTGGTTCCACAGCGAGATCTGCGCGCTGATCTGGGGATCCTGGTCGATCCGGGCCTCGATCTGCGCGGGTCCGAAGATCGTGGTGTCCGTGCGGAAGCCGTAGACGCGGACGTCGCCGTAGTTCGGGGCGTCGTTGCGGGCGGCCACCCACGCGATCATGTTCGGCCGGCTCGCGGCGATCATCGGCTGGAGGAGCAGGAACTCCGCCTTCGGCTCGCCCGGCATCCGCATCACCACGTAGTAGGCCTCGGACTCGAGGCTCTGCTGGTTGGTCTGCTTGGCGGGCACCGTCCAGCGGTCCGTGTTGTTGAAGAACGTCAGCGGGTCCTTCACGTGGTACGTGCCGTAGACGCGCGTCTGGACGTTGAACTGCTCCTCGGGGACGCGCAGGTGCGAACGGACGCCGTCGCCCATCTGGTCCATGGGCTGGAACAGCTGCGGGAAGATCCCCTGCCACGCACGGATGAGCGGGTCGCTCGGGTCCGACACGTAGAAGTGCATCGTCCCGTCGTAGGCGTCCATCGTGATCTTCACGCTGTTCCGGATGTAGTTGAACGTCTCGCCCCGGAGGCCGGACGCGTCACCCAGCTCCGTCGTGTCGAACCAGGATGCGTGGGGGAACCGGTCGCTGATGGTGTATGCGTCCTGGACGTAGACGAGGTGGCCGCGCTCGTCGATGACGAGGTATGGGTCCTTGTCGTACTTCAGGAACGGCGCGATCAGGCCCAGCCGCTCGCCCAGCGTGCGGTGGAACAGGAGCTGGCTGTCGGCCGTGATCTGGTCGGAGATCAGGAGGTCCAGGTCCCGGAACCGGAGCGCGTAGAGCAGCCGGTTGAGCGTGGTGTCGAGCGGCAGGCCCGTGCTCGCCGACCACGAGGTGGTCTCGTCCACGGGTCCGTTGCTGGAGTCGCGCGGGAAGTCGAACTCGGGCTGCTTCGCGCGGACCACGATGTAGTGGCTGTCGGCCTCGCCGAAGTAGATCCGGCCCTGGTTGATCGTCGGGGCGCCGGAGCTGGAGACCGGTGGCAGGTCCCTGATCCAGAGCGTCGGCTGGCCCTCGGCGGTCACCTCGTTGACGGGGACCATCGCGAGGCCGATGCCATGGGTGTAGATGATCCGCTGGTTGACCCAGCTGGTGGCCTGGCTGTTCTTCGCGATCGCGAGCTCCCGACCGGAGAGCATCACCTGGCGCAGGTTGCCGTCGATGACGTAGCGGTCGGTGTCCACGTCGTAGAAGTCGTAGTACTGGCGCACGGTCTGGATCTGGTCGAGCGTCGTCTGGAGCGGCCGGTAGTCCCACAGCCGGGCGTTGGTGAAGGTGTCCGCCTCGTTGAGGATCGACTCCCTGGTCAGCGGCGCGGTGCCGCTGTATGACCGGCTCTCCCAGTTCTCGATGCCGAAGCCCAGCCGCGTCATGGCCAGGTTGTTGCCGATGTACTGCTGCTCCTGGGCGTACGTGTTGGGGTCGACCGAGAAGCGCTGGATGGCCTCCGGGTAGAGCCGCCCGAGGAGGATCGACGCCGCGAACCAGACGCCCACGACGACGCCCAGCGGCCACATCCAGCGGGTGAACGCGCCCGCGATGAGGAGCGCGCCGGCGATCCCGGAGAGCACCGTCAGCACGTCGTAGGCCATGAAGCGGGCGTTCGCATCGGCGTACGCCACGCCGGTGGCGACGCCGGCCTGGCTGTACACGAGCTCGTACTTGTCGAGCTGGTAGCCGAACGCGACGGCCAGCAGGTACAGCCCGGCGATGACCGCGAGGTGGACGCGGACGCGGGTGACGAACACGGCACCGCCCTCGGTCGTCGCCAGCAGGTAGCGGGCGCCGGTGATCGCGAGCGCCGTCAGCAGGAGCCCGGTCGCGAGGGACTGCACGAACCGGTAGAACGGCATCTCGAACAGGAAGAACGAGATGTCCTTCCCGAACACCGGGTCCGTGACCGAGCCCGTGGGGGAGAACGGCACGCGGTTGACCCACAGCAGGAGCGTCTCCCAGGCGCCGGAGACGGCGCCCGCCACGCCGATGGCGAGCAGGACCCCGAACAGGGCCACCACCCACGTCCCGACCGGCACGAGGTCGGGGATGTCGTCCGCCTCGAACACGAAGCCCGGACCGGCCGGCTGGCGCTGGTTGCCGTACGGCCCGGTGCCGCCGAGGCGGGCGTTGTGCTCGGCGCGCTTCTGCGCCTCCGAGAGGCGGTCCGTCCACGAGCGGAACAGGCCCGGCTTGTCCGGGTCCGCGGGCGGGACGAGCCGGCCGGCGAGCCACAGGTTGCCGAGCAGCACGACGAGCGCGAGCAGGAGCGCGCCGACGAACAGCCCGACCTGGGCGCCGAGGCGTGTCCACAGGACACTGTCGAAGCCGACGCTCTGGTACCAGATGACGTCGGTCCACAGGTCGATGCCGACGCTCGCGAGGAAGATGACCGCGATGACGATGATCCCGACGGCGGCCAGGCCGAGCCGGCGCAGGATCCCGCCGATCGTCGGCGGCCGCGCACCGTCGTCCGGGCCTCCGACGGGTGCGCGCCTGCGCGGCGGGGTGCCGCCACCGGCGCCGCCCGCCGTGCGCGAGCGCGGGTCGCCGCTGCGCGTGCGCGGCCGGATCGGCACGGGCTCGTTGTCCGGGGTCTCCTCGTCGTCGCCCGCGGCCTCGGGGCGGTCGTCGTCGTCGAGGCCGTCGTCGTCCGGCCGGGTGTCCTCGTCCCCGGGGCGCGGGCGTGGGGCGCGGCCCTCGGCGGCGGCACGCCGTCGTTCCAGCTCGCGCATGAAGTCGTCGAACAGATCGCCCATGACACCGCTTCCTGAGGGCTCGCAGCCGGCGCACGGGCCGGTATCCCTCAGGTTCGCACGGAATGGGCAAACGGACGCTGCGCCGGCGCGCACGCTCGGCGCAGGCGCCGATCGGGCTCAGGGTCGGTGGAGCGTCTCCACGGCGCGGCGGAACCCCGACAGGACCCGCTCCGCGAGCTCGTTGGGGCGCATGGTCGCGACGAGCGCCGGCTCGAACCGGAACGCGGTGCGGAGGGCCAGGGGGCACCGCCACGGCCGCGCGTCGTCCTCGGGCGGGACGAGCGGCGTGAGGCGGATCGCCAGCCGGCCGTTGTCCTCGAGGATCAGGCCGGACAGCGAGCCCGCGAACGAGGGTCCGAGCCGGAACAGCGGCGGCTCGGGGGGAGGACCGCCGGACGGCGCGACGTCACGGAAGGAGATGACGCCCTCGTCGTCCGTGACCCACAGGACCGCGAGCCACCAGTCGTCGGGCCCGTCGACGGGCTTCGCCATGCCGACGCGCAGGAGACGGTCGCCGATGCGCAGCTCCTGCTCGCGCAGGTACGAGGGACCGGGATGCGGGAGGCGGTCGGGCACGTGGCCGAGGATACCGGTGTGCGGGCGCGGTGGCCCGCGGGACGACTACCCGGCGGGCGGCGGCGGTGGCGCGGCCGGTGCGGCGTCGGCGTCAGGGGCGGGCTCCGCGGCCGCGACGGGTGCAGGCACCGCGGCAGCGGCGGCGGCCGGGGCTGTCGGCGCCGGGGCCGCGGGCGCCGACGGGGACGTGTCGGCCATGGCGGCGAGGTCGATGCCCTGCTCCACCACGACGTCGGTCTTCATCGCGACGGCCTCGGCCTCGAGGTCCACGCGCTCGGCCTCCAGCTCGAGGCGGCGCATCTCGAGGCGGACGGCGTCGTCCGGCGGCGCCAGCGACTCCGCCTCCCCGACATTCAGCTCCACCGGCTGCTCCCCGGTGATGAACGAGAGCAGGCGGCTACGCGGCCGAGCGGCCTCGCTCCGGGCGCGGATGATCGCCTCCGTATCCAGCGTCGTGACGCCCTTGATCTCCTCGCCGCCGGTCGTGCTGGTCAGCGTCGCGCCACAGGACGGGCACGTGGGGAGATCGGGTGCGGGGAGGGCGGCCGAGCACCACTGGCAGCGGGGTGCCGGGCCGGTCATCGGGTCGGCCATGTGCGCATGCTACTGAACCCGATCAAGCGATCGTTCCCCCGATCGTCCTGTCGCCGGGCCGGACCCGGCTATTCCCACTCGATGGTTGCCGGCGGCTTGGAGCTGATGTCGTACACGACGCGGTTCACGCCCGGGACCTCGTTCACGATCCGCGACGAGATCTTGCCCAGCACGTCGTAGGGCAGCTTCGCCCAGTCCGCGGTCATGCCGTCCTCGGAGGTGACGGCGCGGATCGCGACGACGTTCGCGTACGTCCGCCCATCGCCCATGACGCCGACGCTGCGCACGGGCGTCAGGATCGCGAACGACTGCCAGACGCTGCGGTAGAGCCCGGCGGCCTTGATCTCGTCGATGACGATCCAGTCCGCGTCGCGCAGCGTGTCCAGGCGCTCCGCGGTCACCTCGCCCAGGATGCGGATCGCGAGACCCGGGCCGGGGAACGGCTGGCGCTGGACCATCGCCTCGGGGAGGCCGAGCGCCGCGCCAACGAGCCGGACCTCGTCCTTGAACAGGTACCGGAGCGGCTCGATGAGCTGGAACCGGAGGTCCGCCGGGAGGCCGCCGACGTTGTGGTGGGTCTTGATCTTCTGGGCGGTCTTGGTCTCGGGGGTCGTGGACTCGATGACGTCCGGGTAGAGCGTTCCCTGGGTCAGGAAGTCGATCTGCCCGAGCTTCGTCGCCTCCTCCTCGAACACCCGGATGAACTCGTCGCCGATGATCTTCCGCTTCTGCTCCGGGTCCGTAACGCCCGCCAGGCGGGTCAGGAACCGCTCCCGGGCGTCGACCATCACGAGGTTCATGCCCAGGTTGGCCTCGAAGGTGACCCGCAGGAGCTCCGACTCCTTCTTGCGCATCAGCCCGTGGTCGACGTAGATGCAGGTCAGCCGATCCCCCACCGCGCGGTGGACGAGGGCGGCCGCCACCGCGGAGTCCACCCCACCCGACAGCGCGCAGATGACCTTGCCGTCGGAGCCGGTCTGGCGGGCGTGCGCGTCCACGCGCTCGCGGATCTCCGTGACGGTCGTGTCGATGAAGTTCGCGGACGTCCAGGCGGGCGCGATGTGCGCGATGCCGGTCACGAAGTTGCGCAGGACGTCCTTGCCCCGCGGCGTGTGCGCGACCTCGGGGTGGAACTGGATCCCGTAGAGGTTCCGCTCCGGCGACTGGAGGCCGGCATACGGGGACGAGTCCGTCTGGGCGGTGGCGGTGAACCCCTCGGGGATCCGGGTGATCGAGTCGCCGTGGCTCATCCACACCGGCTGTTCGCGGTCGATCCCCTCGAACAGCCCCTCGGGCTGGGTGATCTGGACCGTGGCCGGCCCGTACTCGCGCTTCGCGGTCGGCAGGACGTCGCCGCCCAGTTCGAGCGCCATGAGCTGGGCCCCGTAGCAGATCCCGAGGACCGGCAGCCGGCCGCTCCAGATCGACGCGTGCGGCTTCGGGGCGCCCTCGTCGTAGACCGAGTTGGGGCCGCCGGACAGGATGATCGCGCGGACCCCGCGGGCCTCGAGCTCGGCGAGCGGGGTGTCGTGGGGCAGCAGCTCCGAGTAGACGTTCAGCTCGCGGACGCGCCGGGCGATGAGCTGCGCGAACTGCGAGCCGAAGTCCAGGACGGCGACCACGCCGGGCTCCGGGACCGTCGCTGCGACGGGCGGGGGATCCGATGGCGCGCGGGTGGGCGCGGGCGCGTCGAGCGCGACCTCCAGGTAGGCCTCGACCTCGGCGTCGTCGGATCCGAGGACTCGATGGCCCGCGTTGGCCAGCTCTCCGTGGACGGTCTTGCCGCGCTCGGCGCTCGGCGACGGCTCCTGCTCCGACTCGGCCAATGGCCCCTCCCTCGTGGTCCCCCGGTGCTTTCGCGAAGTCTACCGGGCGGGCGGGTTGCGGTCGCGGCAGCGACCGTCCATGGCGCGGCTCGCGGGGAGGGGTATCGTCCGCGCCATGACGTACTCGATCGTCGCGCTCGATCCCGCGACCGGTGAGCTGGGCGTCGCGGTCCAGACGCGCTGGCTCAACGTCGGCGCCTGGGTTCCGTGGGTGGAGCCCGGCGTCGGCGCGGTGGCCACGCAGTCGTTCACGGAGCCGGGCCACGGCTACAACGGCATCCGGCTGATGCGCGAGGGGCTGTCCGCGCCGGACGCGCTGGCGACGGTGATCGCGGGCGACGAGGGCGAGGCGACCCGGCAGGTCGGCATGGTCGACGCCGCCGGGCGATCCGCGGCACACACCGGCTCCCGGTGCGTGCGCTTCGCCTCGCACCTCGTGGCGCCCGGCATCTCCGTCCAGGCGAACATGATGGAGCGGCCCACCGTGCCCGCGGCGATGCTCCGCGCGTTCGGCGAGGCGGACGGCGACCTGGCCTCCCGGCTGCTCGCGGCGCTGCTGGCCGCGGAGCGCGAGGGCGGGGACGTCCGTGGCCGCCAGTCGGCGGCCCTCGTCGTGGCGCCCGGCCGAACCGCCGATGCCGCCGACGCCGGACCCGCGACGTCGCCGCCACCGTGGGCCCGCACTCACGACCTGCGGGTCGTGGACAGCCGGCAGCCGCTCGACGAGCTCGCGCGCCTCCTGGCCCTCGGA